>DASRJN010000356.1:0-17267 GCA_035649455.1 Acidimicrobiales bacterium | reverse complement strand
GCCAGCGCCGCCGCCCGGACCCCCAGCTCGTCCTCCGCTCGGTGGCGGGCGTCGAGCCGGGTCAGCGCCAACGTGCCCAGGCCGACCACGGTCACCGCGCCGATGACGGTCCCGACGATGGCGAACATGAGGCGCCGGCGCACGTCACCCCAGCCGGTAGCCGGCGCCGACGACGGTGGCGAGCGGGAGGTCGGGCCCGAGCTTGCGGCGCAGCTGGCGGACATGGACGTCGACCGTCCGCTCATCGCCCAGGTAGTCGTAGTCCCAGGCCAGGTCGAGGAGCTGGCGGCGGGACAGGACCAGGCCCCGGTGCTCGACCAGCGCGGCCAGCAGGGCGAACTCCCGCGGGGCGAGGGCGACGACGCGGCCATCGCGGCGGGCCTCGTGGCGGCCGAGGTCGACCTCGATCCCCCCGACCGCGACGGTCCCGCCCGGACCGCCTCCCCGGCTGCGGCGGACGATGGCCTGGACCCGGGCCACCAGCTCCCGGGGCGAGAACGGCTTGGTGACGTAGTCGTCGGCGCCATAGGCGAAGCCGGTGACCCGGTCGTCCTCGTCGCCCCGGGCGGTCAGCACCAGCACCGGGACGTCGCTCTCGGTCCGGAGCCGCCGGCACACCTCCAGGCCGTCGATCCCGCCCGGCAGCCCGATGTCGACGACCACAAGGACCGGGGCGCGCTCGGCGGCCAGCCGGAGCCCGCCGTACCCGTCGCCCGCCCGGGCGACGGCGAACCCCGCCTGGCCGAGGTACAGGGCCAGGAGCTCGGCGATCTGGTCGTCGTCCTCCACCACGAGGACGGTCGGCGAGTCCATCGCCGCCTATCGTCCTCCGTCCCGCCCGCGGCAGGTCAATCCGCCGGCTCGGATCGGGCGATCGCCGCCCGGAAGGGGGCGCCGAACGGGTCCACGAAGTCCACGCCAACCGTCTGCCCGGTGCGGCGCGCGATGACGTCGAGGTGGTCGGCGGTCCACACATGCAGCATGCGCCGGGTGTCGGTGCAGGGTTGGTCGGGGGTAGCGAAGAACCCCGTGCAGGCGGGATCGTGGCTGTGCCAGACGACGATGCCGCCGGCGTCGTCGGGGACCGGCTCGCCGGGAGGTGCGATGAAGAAGGCCCCGAGCAGCACCGGGTCGCCCTCGCCGGCGGCGTAGTAGACGAGTCCCTCGGGCCGGGAGGGGTCGAGGACACGGCCGTCGCGGACCGCGGCGGGGTCGACGTAGTGAGCGATCGTGTTCTCGGTCGCGGGCACTACCCGGTAGCCGGCCGCGACCGCGGCGTCGACGTCGGCGTACGGGGCGACGGTGGCGGCCACCGAGGCCCGCAGGCCGTCGGCGGCGGCCTGCTGGTCGGGCGTGGCGGCGGCGTAGCGCTCGGCGTAAGGGGTCAGCGGCGGGTGCTCGTGGTGCCCGCGCCGGTGGCCGCCGGCGCCGGGGGAGTCGGTGCCGGGGGTGTCGGAGTCGTGGTCGTGGCCCTGGGCGACGCCGGCGTCGGCGTCGAGGCCGGCGGCGTGGTCGTGCTCACCCGCGGCCGGCTGAGCCGCGGGATCGGCCTGCGGATCGTCGCTGCCCGCCGCCAGCGCCACGGCGCCGCCGACGGTCACGACCGCGACCGCGATGCCGGCGGCGACCAGGGCCCGGCGACCGAGCCGCCGCCGGGGCGGGGCGACCGGAGGGATCGGGGGGAGCGGTGCTGTCTCGTCCATGCGATGAGCAGACACCCCCGATGTGATGGTGGTGTGAGGACGCGACAACTCGGTGGACGGGGATGCGGCCCCGACATGTGCGGGATGATCAGGGCATGGAAGCGACCTCAGCCGCCTCGGGCGGTCCCCGGATCGTCCATGTCGACGACGTGCCGTGGCAGGAGGTGCGCCGGCAGCAGCACGGTCCCGATCCGGAACATACCGCGTCGGTGTACGAGCGCTGGCTCGACACCGGAGGCGGGTTCCTGTCGCTTCACGCCCGCTGGGATCCCGGGATGATGGTGCAGCCCCACGGCCACAACAGCGACCACGTCGTGTTCGTCCTCGAGGGGTCGATGACCTGCGGCGACGTCGAATGTGGACCGGGCACCCACCTCGCGCTCGACCAGGGCGACGACTTCGGGCCCTTCATCGCCGGCCCCGAGGGCGTCGTCCTGTTCGAGGTGATGATGGGCGACCCCCGCTCGTTCCCGGCCCGGCAGGACGAGTGGCATGCGCTGCTGGCCCAGCGCGACGTACGCCTGCTCCCGAACCCGCCGATCGTCCTCCCCGGTGGTCTCGGCGACACTCGGAACTGACGCACGCGGCAGACTCGGGCCATGTCCATCAGACGGGTCGTGACCGGAGTGAACGCCGACGGCACCTCGGTGTTCGTGAGCGACGAGCACGTGGAGGCGGTGACCCCGGCGCTGATGCCCGGCCTGGCGTTCCACCGCCTGTGGGGGCAGGACGGCCCGGTGGCGGCGCCCCAGGACGGCACACCGCCCCCGACTCCCGCCTACTTCCCGCCCACCGGCGGCTACCGCGTGGGGACCTTCACGGTGCCGCCCGAGGCGACGCCGCCGCCGGAGGGGGTCGACGTGGAAGCGGGGCTCGCCGAGATCGAGGCCAAGCTGCCGGGGCTCATCGCCCACATGGAGCCGGACAACCCCGGCATGCACACGACTACCACGATCGACTTCGAGTACGTGGTGTCGGGCCGGGTCGTCCTCGAGCTGGACGACGGCGAGAAGGTCGAGCTCGGCCCGGGCGACACCGTCATTCAGAACGGCACCCGGCACGCCTGGCGCAATCCGTTCGACGAGCCTGCCACGCTGGTCGTCGTGCTGATCGGCGCGACGCCGGCCTGACCGGGCGGCGAGCCCGCGGGCGGTCACCCCCCGATGCGCTTCCTGGACGGTCCGGAGACGGCCGGGCGGCTCCGCGCCTGCCTGGACGGCGCCGGCTTCGACTTCGGCGCGATGGCCGAGCGCCTCGGGCCCAACGCCGTCGCCCAGGTCGCGGCGGGGGAGCTGGCGCCGCTGGTGCGGGCCACCCGGACGGGTGACGCACTCGACAGCCTGCTCCGCCTGTTCGTCATCGGCGTGCCCGTGCCGCTCGGCCCGGCGCGCCGGGCCCTCGCCCCGGTGCCGGTCGAGGCGCTGGCGGCAGGCGGCGTGGTCGCCATCGACGGAGACGCGGTCGAGGCTCGCATCACCGTGCGGCCGCTGGACGCTCCCGCCGACTGGGTCGTGGCCCACGACCGGACGCCTCGCCCCGGCGTGGCCTTCGCCGCCGACCACGTCATCGGCGTGAGCTCGTCATCGCTGGCGCTGGCCGGCGCCACCGTGCGCCGCCCGGGCGTGTCCACCCTCGACATCGGCACCGGGTGCGGGGTCCAGGCGCTGTTCGCGTCGCCGCACAGCCGGCGGGTCGTGGCGGCCGACCTCAACCCCCGGGCCGCCGCGCTGGCCACGCTGACGATGGAGCTCAACGGGGTGGACAACGTCGACGTGCGCACCGGCGACATGCTCGACCCCGTCGCGGCCGAGACCTTCGGGCTCGTGGTGGCCAACCCGCCGTTCGTCATCTCGCCCTCCGAGCGCTACCTGTTCCGTGACGCGCCGGCGCCGGTCGACGAGCTGTGCCGAACGCTCGTCCGGTCGGTCCCCGCCCACCTGGTCGGCGGGGGCCACTTCCAGTGCCTGGCCTCGTGGGCGCACGTCACCAGCGAGGACTGGCGCGAGCGGCTCGCCGGCTGGTTCGCCGGGACCGGCTGCGACGCCCTGGTGCTGGCGAGGGAGGCCCTCGATCCGGCGGCGCACGCGGCCGGCTGGCTGCGCCAGACCGAGGCGCCCGACCGCTGGGAGCCCGAGTACGACCGGTGGATGGGCTACTACGAGCGCCACCGGATCGAGGCCATCGGCCTCGGATTGATCACGATGCGCCGCCGAGCGGGCGGGGAGGCCTGGGTCCGGGTCGAGGAGGCGGCGCAGGACTTCGCCATGCCGTGCGGCGACCACATCGGCGCGGCGTTCGAGCTCGCCGACTTCCTGGCCGCCCACGAGGGCGACGCGCTCGCCGCCGCCCGCCTCCGAGTCGCGCCCGACGTGGTCCTGGACGAGCGGGCCCAGCCCGGCGACACAGGGTGGTCGGTGGCCGACCGGCGGCTGCGCCAGACCGCCGGCCTGTGCCGGGAGGGCGCCCTCGACGGCGCGGTCGCCGCCATCGTGGCGGCGTGCGACGGCTCGCGGCCCCTCGCGGCCGTGCTCGGCGAGGCGGCCCGGTCGGCCGGGGTCGACACCGGTGCGGTCGCACGCGCCGCGCTGCCGGTGATCCGCCGGCTGGTCGAGTGCGGGTTCCTGCTCCCCGCCGAGGGGTGAAGCTCAGATCTTCTTGTTCAGCTTGACGTCGAAGCCGGCAGAGATGGGCGCCCCCGGCCAGCCGTCGGGGGCCTGGGGCGTGAAGGTGATGTCGAAGCGCCCGTAGCTGAGCGAGAACTGCTCGCGGGGCAGGTCGGACCCGCCCGCACCGTGCTGCACGCTCGTCACCTGGACGTCGCTGAGCTTGTACTCGAGAAACTCGCCGGCGATCTTGTCGCCGCCCGCGCGGCGCCCGCTCAACGTGGCGACCTTGTGATGGACACCGGTCGCGCACGAGAGGAAGAGCTGCGGTGACGCCTTGCTGATCTTGGCCACGAAGTGGAAGTCCTGGAAGGACGCTCGGCCCGCCCCACCGCCGCCGCCACCGTGGCCCGGCGAGCCCTCGTTCACCACCCCCCACGACCACGACTCGACGTCGATCTCGCCCTTGTGGACCTTGTCGAGCGAACTGCCCTCGATGCCGTCGATCTTGAGGAACCAGTTGTCGGCCACTGCCGGTCACAGTGCCTGACCCATCGTGGCACCGCAAGGGATCCGAGCGGTCGGTGGCGGGTATCGTGGGGGACCTCGTCGACCGCGGGAGGCGGGTCCGTGAGGCGACACGACAGGCGGCGTGCTCGAGGCCAGGAGGCAGCGGTGGGGGCGCGCGCCCAGGAGCCGTTGCACGTGGTGCTCCAGCTGCAGCAGATGGTCGGCAACCAGGCCGTCGCACGGGCGATGTCGAGCCCGTCCGATGCGTTCCGGCGGGCGGTCTCCGGGCCGACCGTGCCGTTGCCTCACCGGGCGGCGATGGAGGCCGCCTTCGGTACGAGCTTCGACGCCGTCCGGGCCCACGCCGGGGGCCCCGAAGCGCGCTCCGGCCTCACCGCGCTCGGGGCCCGCGCCGCCACCCGAGGCCAGGTCGTCGTGTTCGGCGAAGCAGCACCAGCCCCTGCCCTCGTCGCCCACGAGCTCGCCCACGTCGTGCAGCAACGGCGGGGCGTCTCGGGTGTGGCCTGCGAGCGGACGGCACCGGCGCCGCCGGGATCGGCGGCCGAGCGGGCGGCCGACGCGGCGGGTGAGGCGGTGGCGAGCGGGCGGCGGGTCCCGGACGTCGGGTCGGCCACCGCCGGCGAGATCCAACGCGCCCCGATCACGACCTCGGGCGGCGAGTGGGAGGCGACGACGTATGCCGCGGCGAGCGAGCCCGGGCGGGTCGGCGCCGACATCGACCTGAAGTTCACCCCGAAGGCACCGGTGCTGGCCGACACGATCGGGCTCCTCCAGAGCGTCACGTCGCTCATGTCGACCGTCGCCGGGGGCGCCGTCAACGCGCCCGGCTACCCGGCGGGCAGCCCGAACAAGGCATCCATCGCGCTCGGCGCGGGCTCGGCCGATCCGGGCCGCGCCATCGACCAGGGCGACTCCGGCGACGCCGACACGCTGCCGAACACCAACCCGCTCTATGCCGTCGAGAACACGCCGGGCAACGTGTCGGCGACGTTGACCGACGTCGGGGCGAAGCGGGGCTTCGGCTCGCATGCATCCCGGAAGCAGGACGCCGGCCACGTGACGGAGACGGCCGGACGGCTCAAGGACACCCCACGACGGCGCCTCCGCTTCGCGAAGCAGGAGTGGAGGCAGCGCTTCGAGGCGACCGCGCTCGTGCTCGACGGTCCGCTCGCCCACATGTACCTGGGCTCGGTCGAGTGGGGCTGGCGCTCCGACGACGCGGGCAAGGCGACGCTCGATCCCGACACCCTCCGGGTCGTGCGCGAGGGCCCGCCCACGGCGGCCTTCATGGAGGCGGCCAAGCAGTGGAACGCGGCCAGCTTCACCGACCCGTCCACCGGGACGGGCTACAACACCGTCGACCTGCCGCTGGAAGCCGTCGATCCCGGCGCGCTGTCCACGTCCGATCTGGCGAAGCGGCTGGCGGACTCCCGGCGCGAAGCCGGCGTGCTGGCGGGCGACGCGAAGAGCCGCAAGGACCTGGAGGTGGTCGCGCTCGAGCGGGAGCTGGGCAAGCGCAACGTCAAGATCTCCGTGAAGGTCATCTCTACCGAGGACTGGCTCGGGGCCGACCACGTCTACGTCAAGCTCAAGGGGGCGTCCACCTACACCACCCCGGTCAAGAAGCTGAACGACGGTGACAGCTTCGACTTCCTCGTGCCCCTGGCCGCCCTCGCCCCCTCCCTGCCGCTCACCGGTCCGATCGAGGTGGAGGTCTACGACCAGGACTGGCCGGACGCCGACGACCTCATCGTGAAGATGGCGTGGGCGCCGCCCTACTCGACGGTGCTGAACCGCGGGTCGATGGATGACGCCGACTACCGCGTGACCGTCTCCTATGAGCGTTGAATGGGGTGCGGCGAGCGACGGCCTTCGCCTCGGGCTCGCCGCCGACGGTCAGGTGGCGGCCCTGTACCTGCAGAACATCGGCGCCGAGCCGCTCGACGTCTTGAGCCACGTGCAGGCGGGCGGTGAGATCCATCTCGACTGGTTCACGGTCCGCGTCGCGGCCCACGACGTGACCTTCGTCGACGACCGGGATCGGGCGACGCCGGTCACCGCTCACCTGCAGCCGGGCGAGACGTTGCGGCACACCGTCGACGTGGCCGCCTGGGCCGCCCGCACGACCGGCCCGCTCCCGCCCGGGTCGGAGGCCGCGACCGCGACGTACCTCGTCGAGAGCGAGCCGGATGTGTGGCGTGGACGCCTCGACGCCGGACCGGTCACGCTCACCGTCGCCGCCTCGGCCCCGGAAGGCCGGTGACCGAGCCCTACTCCAGCTCCTGCCGGGCGAAGGTGCGGGGCGCCCTGCCCGCCAGGAGCCAGCCGACGGCTGCGGCGAGGAGCGGGGTCCCGACCGCGAGGGGGAGAAGCTGCGCCAGCGGGATCGGGACCAGCCGGCCGAGGTCGGCGCGGTACGCCGCCACCAGGACGAGGTAGGCGCCGCCGAGGCCGAGGACCACGCCGGGCACGGCCAGCCCCGCGGCCGTGGCCGAGGTCAGCGCCCGGCGGGTGTGGCCCTTGGCTCCCGTGGCGGTGAGGGTGCGGACGTCGCGCCGGGCCTCGCCCCGGATCAGCCCGACCGCGATGGCCACGATCGCCACCGCCAGCACCGCGCCCGCCACCGTGGCGCCCTTCCGCAATGCCATGAGGTCGTCGCGGGTCGGGCGGCTCGCGACCGCCAGCCCGTAGTCCGCCGCCGCGTGGCGGGCGGCATCGATCTGCTCGCCGGTGAGCGGCGTCGCCGACTCGACGATCCAGCCGGCGCGCGCCGCCAGCCAGCCATGCTGGGCCATGGCGTCCTCGGTGACGAGCGCGTTGGGCGCCAGGTCGTAGGTCGGCAGATCGACGTGCTGCGCCGTCGCCTCCGCCTGTTCCGGCCGGCGCTCCTCCGTGATGTCCAGCAGGATGAACGGCTCGTTCCGGGAGGTCAGCAGCTCCACGTCCGGTTCGACCGATTGCGGGTCGATGCCGTACAGCGCCAGCACCTCCGGGGTCGCGACGTAGGGCCGGCCCCGGCCCTCGATCATGCGCGAGCTCCGGGCCACGCCGAGCCCGACCGCCTCGCGGGGCAGCCCGTCCGGCATCGGACGGGTGCTGATGGCGACGTCCAGCGGCGCGGACCTCACGTCGGCGCCCAGCGCGCGGATGACCGCCTCGGCCTGCTGGTCGAGCGCGGCCTTCTGATCCGCGGTCAGGTCGGGCGACGGTGCGACGGGCTTGTCGCCGGCGAGGATGAGTAGCTCGGAGCTGGACAGGTCGCCGTCATCGGGGTCGGGGACCGCCGCGGCCGCGATCGCCACGACGGCGATCGAGATCGCGAGCCCGAGCGTGATGGCGCCCAGCGCGGCCGCGGCCCGGGCCTGGTAGCGGGCGAGGTCGCGCAGCGCCAGGCGCGGGCCGAGCGGCAGCCGCGGCGCGACGCGCCCGACCGCCCTGATGGCGCCCGGGGTGGCGAGCACGGTCCCCACGACGACGGCCATCAGCCCGCCCACGAACAGCACGGGTTGGACATGCGTGGTCAGCGGATTGGCCAAGGCGATGCCGGCCGCGCCGGCGGCCATCAGCGTGACCGCGACCACGAGAGGTCGATGCACCGGTCGAGGCGGAGCCGGGCGGCCCGAGAGCGCAGCCATGACCGGCAGGCGGGACACGGTCCGCGCCGGCCACCAGGCGGCCAGGGTGGCGGCGGCCACGGCCAGCAGCGCCACCGCGGCGATGACGAGCCAGGGGAGGTGGCCGCGGGAGATGCGATGGTTGGCCGCGTGCTCGACCGTGGGGGCCATCATCAGCCAGATGACCACGCCCAGGACGGTGCCCACGACGGCCGCCACCGCCCCGATGATGGCGCCGTTGGCCAGCATCACCTGCCGGACCTGGCGGTCGGTGGCCCCCAGGGCCGCCAGCATGCCCAGCTGGCGCTGGCGCCGTTGGGCGACGACCACGAAGGCCGCCGACGCCAGCAGGCCGACGAGCGCGAGGGCCAGCGTGGTCGCCGCCAGGACCAGGGCCGCGATCGCCGCCCCCTCGTTGTCGTTGCCGAGCTGCTCCATGGTGAAGCCGACGTCCTCGGCCACGGACTCCTGCTGCCGGCTCGAGTCCGCCAGCACGGTGAACCGCTCCGGCGAGGCCAGGGTGCCGGGCGCCACGAGCGCGAAGTCGTCGCTCAGGTCGGCGGGGTTCTCGACCAGGCCGACCACGGTCGCCGGCCCGCGGTCGAGCGTGACCTCGTCGTGGAGATCCGCATCCAGCAGGTCGGCGGCCTCGTCGGTGAGGGCGACCTCGCCCGCCGCCGCGGGGAATCGCCCACCGCGCAAGGCCAGGATGTTGGCGCTGTAGCGCGCCTCGGGGTTCTGGTCCCGCAGGTCGAGCACCTCGACCGTCCCCGGCACCGGCAGCGGCCGGTGGGCGGTGACATCGTCGGTGCGCCACCGCTCCCGGGCCGCGTCCAGCGCCCGGGCGGCGGCGTCGGGGTCCTCGGCGCCGACCGTGATGCGAGTGTCGGCCCCGCCGAACGGCTCGGCCACCGCCGACGAGCTGTTGATGGCCACCGTCGCCAGCGCGACCCCGGCCGCCACCGCCACCGTGAGCAGCGCCAGCACCAGCAGCTGCTGGCGCCACTCCCGGCGGAACAGGCGCAGCGACCACCGGTTCACGGCCCGCGACGCGGGGTTGCCGAGCCTCATGGCTGCGGAACCGGGTCGAGCAGGGACTCGGGGGCTCGTGGCGGGTTGGTGTGGTCGATCAGCCGGCCGTCACGCAGGAACACCACCCGGTCGGCCCAGGAGGCCATGTGGGCTTCGTGGGTCACCACGACCCCGGCCGCGCCCCGGTGGCACGCCTCCCGCAGCAGGCGCATCACCGTCTCACCGTTCACGGAGTCGAGCGCCCCGGTGGGCTCGTCCGCGAGCAGCAGCGACCGCTCGCCCACGACCGCCCGCGCGATGGCCACCCGCTGCCGTTCGCCGCCGGAGAGGTCGTCGGGGAAGCGGTCGGCGAGCTCTTCCACCCCGAGGTGCGCCAGGGCGGTCGTCGCCGCGGCGCGTGCATCGCGGGCACGCATGCCGTCCAGCTCCAGCGGCATGGAGACGTTCTCGGCGGCGGTGAGGCCGGCGAGCAGGTTGAAGTCCTGGAAGACGAAACCGACGGAGCGCCGGCGCAGCTGGGCCCGGTCCCGGGAGCCCATCGTCCGCACCGGCGTGTCGTCGATGAAGACGTCGCCCGCGGTGGCGTCCTCCAGCGTGCCGGCGATGGTGAGCAGGGTGCTCTTGCCCGACCCGCTCGGGCCCATGACCGCCACCAGCTCGCCGCGCGCGACGGCAAGGTCGACCTCGTCCAAGGCGTGCACCGCAGTGGTGCCCTCGCCGTAGACCTTGGAGACGAGCCGCAGCTCCAGTGCCGCGGTCATCGCTCGGCTCCCGCGACGCTGCGGTCCCGGTCGCCCTGGGGAGCGACGGCCGGGACCTGCGGGCGGTGCTGGCGCAGGCGCACGTCGGCGCTGTCGAGCCACCGGATCGCACCTTCCAGCCGGAACAGCTCGGCGTCGACCACCAGCGCGATGGCCACGTCGTCCGGGCTCGCGCCGGCCTTGACCGCGGTGTAGCGCTGCATCACCTCCAGGAGCCAGTGCCGGTGCGCCTGGATC
Organism: Acidimicrobiales bacterium; assembly: GCA_035649455.1. Classification (GTDB taxonomy): domain Bacteria; phylum Actinomycetota; class Acidimicrobiia; order Acidimicrobiales; family VFJN01; genus ZC4RG19. Next base: position 6,786 of record DASRJN010000356.1, on the reverse strand, counting down.
ACTTCGTGCACGTCGACGTCCGGGGCGTGGGCCGCGACGAGCACCTTGATCAGCAGCTCGTCGCGGGGCGGCCCCTCGTCCTCCGGGGGAGTGCGCAGCCACTGGCCCAGCTCGTCGCGGCCGGAGGAGGTGATGCGGTAGCCCTTCCCGGGCCCGTCGCCCTTGCCCTCCGACGCGACCAGCCCGTCCCGCTCCAGGCGCTGGAGCGTCGTGTACACCTGGCCGACGTTCAGCGGCCAGACCTCGCCGGTACGGGCTTCGAACTCCTGCCGTAGCTGGAGCCCGTACTTGGGGCCCTCGCTGAGCAGCGCCAGCAGCGCGTGGCGCACGCTCATCGGATCCGCCCCGGGGTCCTGTCCGTTATACCGAGTAGCATACTGACTATATATATCACGTATAACGGGGTTGGCAAGCCTCAGTCGGCCTCCGGCACGCCACCCGACAGGTCGCGGTCGCGAACCAGCAACGCCCTCCGGACAGTCGGGGCGAGCGGCCCCAGCGACGCAAGGTCGCGATAGACCGCGGCCCGGTCATTGAGCGCGGCCTGGACCTGCGCCACGGTCACCCCGGCCGAGTGGCGTGCCTCTCGCAGGATCCGCCCGCTCGTCGGGACGCGGCCGGGGGTGAGCACTCGTAGGTACCAGCCGACGAGGCCCTCCTCGCGGACGAGCGTCCGCAGAGCCTGCCGTCCCATCCGGATCCCGAGCTTGTAGCAGGGGCCTCGCGGCGCGGAGACCTGCAGCCGGGCGCTGCCCCAGGACCAGATGTCGCCGATGCGGACGTCGTGCTCGACCGCGCCGCGGACGGTCACGTTCTCCCCCATGAAGCCCGGTCGGGGAGATGTGCCCAGGATCTCGGCCAGGCGGGGATAGTGCTCGACCGGGAAGGCGTACACCGCCTGGTGTGGCCCCCCGTGGACCTGCCCGCCCTCGGGCAATGCCCTGGTGTCGGCCTGTTCGTCGCCGTCGAGGTTCAGTGAGCCGAGCTCGAGCTCGGCGGCGTCGGCGGGCTGCTTGTCGATCGCGCTGATCACATCTCCGCCCGGCCACTCCAGCAGCACCTTCGGCGTCGCCACGTTGACCGAGACGATCTCGAGCTCCACGGCGCCATCGTCGCGTCCGGCTACGGGCGGGCGACGATGAAATACGGAGTGGCGCCGGCCTGGCCGTTGGTGAGCGCCGGGAGGTACTCGGCCCGCACGTCGGAGTAGCCGGCGCGCTCGAACGCCTCGACGATGGGCCCGGTGTCGTCGAGCGGCATGAACGGCAGGGCGGCCCTGGTCGCGGGCGAGTAGTACTGGTCGAACACGTTCGGGCTCGCGGGGTCCTTCGAGCCCTCGTTCGCGAACCAGTGCCCGTCGACCGACAAGACCAGGCCGCCGGGCCGCAGGATGCGCAGCCAGTTGGCCATGGCCGTCTCGGGCTCGCGCAGGGTCCAGAGCAGGTGACGGTTGGTCACGATGTCCACGCTGCGTGGTGCGACGTCGGGGGCGACCGCGTCGCCCGGGGCGAAGTGCACGGCGAGGCCCCGCTCGCGGGCTGTGCGTTCGGCGAGGGACAGCATCTCGGTCGACAGGTCGATGCCCGTGACGCGGTGGCCCAGCTCGGCGGCGACCAGCGCGAGGAACCCGGTGCCGGTGGCCAGGTCGAGCACGTCGGCGGGCTGGTCGGGCAGGACCGCGCCCACGGCGTCGAGCCACCGCTGGTACTCGTCGGTTCCGTGCTCGGCGACGTTGCTGCCCCGGTCCTCGTAGCCGGGTGCCACCATGCTCCAGAACTTGGTGATCTGGTCCTGCGCGTGGGTCGTCACGGCGCGCTCCTGTACGTCGGGGATCGGTTCGGACGTTGTTCCCCGCACCACCCCGCCCGGTTCGCAGCTACGGTCACCATGTGGGCGTCGACTTCCGTCTCCCGCCCGCCGTCCAGGCGTTCCGGGACGAGCTGCGGGAGTGGCTCGCGGGCAACCTGACCGACGAGGTCCGCGACGCCGCCCGCCGCCGGGGACGTGACGACGACGCTGGGCTCGCCGTCCTGCGGTCGTGGGACCGGACGATGGCCGAGGCCGGCTGGGCCGCCATCTCCTGGCCGGCGGAGTACGGCGGCCGCGGGGCCACGGCGCTCGAGCAGCTCGTGTTCACCGAGGAGACGATCGCGGCGGGTGCGCCGACGCCGGTCAACGTCATCGGCATCAACAACATCGCCCCGGCGATCATGGAGTACGGCACCGAGCGGCAGAAGCGCCAGCTGCTGCCGAGGATGGTGCGCGCCGACGACATCTGGTGCCAGGGGATGAGCGAGCCGGACGCCGGCTCCGACCTCGCCTCGCTGCGGACGCGGGCGGTTCGTGACGGCGACGACTTCGTCGTGACCGGCCAGAAGACGTGGACGTCGAACGGCCACCGCGCCGACTGGTGCGCGCTCTTCGTCCGCACCAACCCCGACGTGCCCAAGCACCGCGGCATCTCCTGCCTGGTGGTCGACATGCGGTCGCCGGGGATCGAGGCCCGCCCGTTGCGCACCCTCACGGGCGACACCGAGTTCGCCGAAGTGTTCTTCGACGACGTCCGCGTGCCGGCGTCGGCGCTGCTCGGCCCGCTCGACGGCGGCTGGGCCGTGGTCACGAGCACGCTGAGCCATGAGCGGGCGGGCGCGGCACGCCTGTACGCCATGATCCGGCTGCGTCTGCGCGATCTCGTCGCGGATCTCCGGGACGCCGAGCGGCAAGGCCTCGTCGACGGCGACGACCCCGTGGTGCTCGCCCGGCTCGGCGAGCTCGACACCCGCCTCGCCTTCCTGGCGGTGCTCTGCCAGCGGTCTATCGCGGCCACGGGTGCCGCGGCGTCCGGCTCGGCCAGCCTGGCCAAGACGGTCTGGGGCGAGCTCGAGCAGGACCTGGCCGCCCTCGGCCACGAGCTGCTCGGCGCCCACGACCCGGGCGGCCGGTGGTCCGTCGCCCGGCTGTCGACCCGGTCGCTCACGATCGCAGGCGGGACGACCCAGGTGAACAAGAACGTCACCGCCCAGCGGATGCTCGGGCTGCCACGCGGATGAACCTCGAGCTGTCGGACGAACAGGTCGCGCTGCGCGACACGGTGCGGCGGGCCCTCGCGGCCGAGGCACGGGACCAGGCGTGGGAGCGCCTCGCCGCCCTCGGTGCGCTCGACGTCCTCGTGCCGACGTCCCGCGGCGGCAGCGGACTCGCGATGGTCGAGGCCGCGATCGTCTCGGAGGAGCTGGGCCGGGCGCGCTACGCCCGGCCCTGGCTGGCCACCGCCGTCGCCGCGGTGCGGGCCGCCGGCGCGGCCGGCGCGTCGTTCGTCCCCGGGGAGCGGACGGCCGCGGTGGCCCTGCCCTGGCCGGGACACGCTCCCGCCTTCACCCTCGACGCCACCGGCCGCGTCCACGGGTCGCAGGAGCACGTGCTCGGCGCCCCGCTCGCCGACGTGCTCCTGCTGCCGGCCAGGCGGGACCGCGAGGTCGTGCTCGTCGCGGTCGAAGGCGTGGAAGCTGTCGCGGAGGCGGGCCTCGACGCCACCACGTCGCTGGGAAACGTGTCCGTCGATGGCGCGGACGGTGAGGTGGTGGGCAGCCTGCCAGAGGGTGCGCTCGACGCGGTGCGCGACGACGTCCTCGTCGCCTGGGCGGCCGACGCGGTCGGCGCAGCCCGGGCGGTCCTCGCGCTCGCCGTCGAGCACGCCAAGGTGCGCCACCAGTTCGGGCAGCCGATCGGCGCCTTTCAGGCCGTGCAGCACCTCCTGGTCGACGCCCTCGAGACGGTCGAGCTCTTCGCGGCCGGCGTGCTCTACGCCGCCTGGGCGGCCGATGCCGGCGATCCGAGCGAGCGCCACCTCGCGGCGTTGCGCCTCAAGGCCTTCGCCGCCCGGCTCGCCACCGTCGGTGACATCGCCATCCAGGTCCTCGGGGGCATCGGCTACACGTGGGAGCACGACGCCCACCGATACCTCCGGCGGCTGCTGGGCTGGTCGGTGGCGTTCGGCTCGGCGTCGTCGTACCAGGTCGAGGTGGGCCGCCGTGCCCGGACGACGTGATCACCGCGGCGCCTTGCGCTCCAACGGGACCTTGTAGAGGCGGGACCAGTTCTCGCCGACGATCCGGACCTTGGCCTCGAAGGGGAGGTCGAGCTGCTCGAAGCCGTCGACCGCGTGCGGGTAGGCGGAGTCGCCGTGGGGGTAGTCGGTCGAGAACACGAGGTTGTCGGCACCGAACCAGTCGACGTACTGGCGGGCGGTCGCCTCGTCGGCCTCGACCGACAGGAAGCAGCTGCGGCGGAAGTACTCGGACGGCTTCAGCGTGAGGTCGGGTGCCTCGTACCAGCCTGTCCACTCGTAGTGCTCGTCGAGGCGGTGCAGCAGCCACGGCGCCCAGGAGCAATTGCCCTCCAGCAAGGCGACGCGCAGGTCGGGGAAGCGCTCGAGGACGCCGCCGGCGCACAGGCAGACGGTCACGAACTGGATGGCGAGCGGCTGGTTGAACGTGTGCCACAGCATCAGCCGGTCGAGTACTTCGAGGGAGAAGTCCGGCCGCAGGTACGTCTGGCCGCCGCCGTGGAAGGCGATGGGCACGTCGAGGCGCTGGACCTCGCCCCACAGCGGGTCGTAGGCGGGATGGTGCCACGGGCGGCGGTTCACGCACCCGGGCGCGAGGAACACCGCCTTGAACCCGAGCTCCTCGACGCAGCGGCGGGCCTCGGCCACCGCGCCGGGCACGTCGTGGGGAGCGACCATTGCCGCGCCGAACATGCGGTCCGGCGCGTGGGCGCAGAAGTCGGCGAGCCAGTCGTTGTAGGCCCGGGCGATGGCGGTCGCGTACTCCGGCTCCAGCCCGTCGGGCCCGATGCTGTCCACCGAGTCGAGTCCCAGCACGAACAGACCCCGCGACGGGAAGAGGACGGCGAGGTCGAGGCCCTCGACGTCCATGGCGTCGACCTGCGACGCCGCGTCCCAGCCCCGTGACTCGGGGTCGGCGTAAACCCGGTCGTGATCCTCCCGCCAGCCGCTCCTGCGGCCGGCCGCCGGCCGCGGACGGACCCGGCCCAGGCGGAGCAGCGAGTGGTTCTTCACCCGGACCCGCATGTCCCGCGGCAGCTCGGTCAGGCCGATCGGCGCGGCGTGGGCGAACGCCGGGTCGATGTAGCGCTGCCACAGGTCGGGCGGCTCCATCACGTGCAGGTCGCTGTCGGCGACGACGTGCTGCCGGAGCGAGTCGACCATGCCGGAAACCTACTGATCGCCGGGGTCGAGGACCTCGGCGGCCACCTTCAAGGCCTCGTTGGCCGCGGGCACCCCCGCGTAGACCGCCGTCTGGATCAGGACCTCCACCAGCTCGTCCCGCGTGAGCCCGACGTTGAGCGCGCCGCGCAGGTGCGCCCGCAGCTCGTCCGAGCGGCCGAGCGCCGCAAGCTGGGCCACCGTCGCCAGGCTGCGGTCCCGGATGGCGAGGCCGGGCCTCGACCAGATCATCCCGAACGCCGTCTCGGCGACGTAGCGGTAGAAGTCCGGGGCGAGCCTCGCAGCCGGGAAGGTCCCGGTCGGGCCCGAGGCCATCTGCGGCCACAGCTGGGCCTGGATCTCCCGACCCTTGGCCAGCAGGTCGTCGTCGCTCATCACGCCACCCCCTCGAACAGGCTCACCGTGCACACGCTGCCGCCGCCCACCAGGTGGGCCAGGGCGGTGCGGGCGCCTTCGACCTGGCGGTCGCCCGCCTCGCCGCGCAGCTGGTGGACGATCTCGTGGACCATGGCGAGGCCGGTCGGGCCGCCCGGGTGCCCCCGGGCGATGAGGCCGCCGTCGGTGTTGAACGGGATCGTTCCGCCCAGCGCCGTGGCGCCGGTCTCGACCAGGCGCTCGCCGTCCCCCTCGGGGCAGAACCCGAGCAGCTCGTAGTACTCCAGCTCCTCGTTGGCGAAGGCGTCGTGGCACAGGGCCAGGTCGACGTCGCCGGGGCCGAGGCCGGCAGCGTCGTAGGCCGCCGCCGCGGTGTCCCGGGTCATGGAGGCCGGCCCGACCACGGGCCCGAGGAACGTGTGCCCGGGCGAGTACGTCTCGCTGCGCAGGACCGACGCCACCGGGCGCACGAGGCGCCGGCCGGGCTGGCCGGCTCGCACGACCTCCTCGGCGGCGACGATCACGCACGCGGCGCCGTCGTCGGCCGGGCACGACATCATCGCCGTGAGCGGCTCGGCCACCAGGCGCGAGGCCAGCACCTCCTCGACGGTGACCACGTGGTCGGTCTGCCGGTGGCTCCACGGGCACCGGGCGCCGTGGTTCCAGTTCTTGGCGGCGATGGCGGCGAAGTGCTCGGGCTTGGTGCCGTGGTCGTGCATGCGGCGCTGGGCCCACAGGGCGAAGTAGGCCGCCGGCAGGATCGTGGCGTCGAGCTGGTCGCGCCCGGTGCCCCGCGACCTTCCCCGGCCACCGCCCGCCATCTCCGTCATCTTGTCGAAGGCGAGCGCCATGGCCACCCGGGCGCGGCCGGATGCCACGGCCCACGCCGCCTCTCGGAAGGCGACGAGCCCGGTAGCCGACGCGTTCTCGACGTGCGTGACCGGCAGCCCGGTCAGGCCGAGCTCCTTCATCGCCCGCACGCCGAGCAGCGAGCCGGGCTGGATGTAGCCGACGAACGCCTCGTCCACGTCGGCCAGGGTCATCCCCGCGTCGTGGAGGGCGGCGAGGCCGGCGTCGCGGGCGAGCTCCGCCGTCGACCGGTGGCGGTGGTCCCCGAACCGGACGATGCCGCTCCCGGCGACCGCCGTGCCCGCCAGCCTCAC
>DASRJN010000355.1:0-3855 GCA_035649455.1 Acidimicrobiales bacterium | reverse complement strand
CGGCCCCACCGGGGGACTGCTCGCCGAGCAGCCGGACGAGCAGACGGTGTGGATGAGCCATTTCGACGGCATCACCCGGGTGCCGGACGGGTTCGTCGCCACCGCCACCTCGGCCGGGGCGCCGGTGGCGGCCCTGGAGTCGCCGGCGCGCCGCATCTGGGGCGTGCAGTACCACCCCGAGGTGTCGCACACGCCCTGCGGCCAGCAGGTGATCCGCCAGTTCCTGCACCACCTGGCCGGGGCCCGGCCCACCTGGACGATGACCTCGATCATCGAGCAGCAGGTGGCCGCCGTCCGGGCCCAGGTGGGGCGCGCGCGGGTGATCTGCGCGCTGTCGGGCGGGGTCGACTCGGCGGTGGCCGCCGCGCTGGTCCACAAAGCCATCGGCCCCCAGCTGACCTGCGTGTTCGTGGACACCGGGCTGCTGCGCCAGGGCGAGGGCGAGCAGGTGGTGGAGACGTTCCAGCGCCACCAGCGCATCGAGCTGATCCACGTGCGGGCGGCCGACCGCTACTTCGAGCGCCTGGCCGGGGTCACCGACCCCGAGGACAAGCGCAAGATCGTGGGCGAGCTGTTCATCCGCATCTTCGAGGAGACGGCCGGTGGCCTGGAGGACGCCCGCTACCTGGTGCAGGGCACGCTCTACCCCGACGTGATCGAGTCCGGCGGCGGCACCGGCGCCGCGACCATCAAGTCCCACCACAACGTGGGCGGCCTGCCCGAGGACATGACCTTCGAGCTGGTCGAGCCGCTGCGGGCCCTGTTCAAGGACGAGGTCCGGCGGGTGGGCGAGGAGCTGGGCCTGCCGCCCGAGATCGTGTGGCGCCAGCCCTTCCCCGGGCCGGGCCTGGCCGTGCGCATCATCGGCGAGGTCACGCCGGAGAAGGTGGCCATGCTCCAGCACGCCGATGCCATCGTGCGGGAGGAGCTGCGCAGGGCCGGCCTGGAGCGGGAGATCTGGCAATCGTTCGCGGTGCTGCCCGACATCCGCTCGGTGGGGGTCATGGGCGACGAGCGCACCTACGCGCACCCCGTCATCATCCGGGCGGTGACCAGCGAGGACGCCATGACCGCCGACTGGGCGCGGCTGCCGTACGACGTCATGGAGACGATGTCGAGCCGCATCATCAACGAGGTCCCCGGCATCAACCGGGTGGCCTACGACATCACCTCCAAGCCCCCCGGCACCATCGAGTGGGAGTGACGCCCTGACCCGCGGGGTCAGAGAGCCACGTCGGGTGGGGCGACGAACACGGCGGTGGGGGAGCCCAGCTCGAGCAGGCGGCTGACCTTGCGGAGGGCGGACTGGGAGGCGCGCGGGTCGATGGCGAGGGCGTACAGGTTGCCGTCGACGTGCGGCACCAGCTCGTCGAGCCCGTCGCCCTCCAGCTGCTGCACCAGTGCGTCGCGGACGCGGTCGTACTCGGCCTTGTCGCCGGCATCGCGGGGGTCTACCGAGGCGACCTCCACCGTGCCCGGGATGTTGCGCAGCCGCTCGACGTTCTTGCCGTTGGCGATCACGATCGCGGCCGTGGCGTCGCCGGAGTTGACCACGCGGTGGCGGGTGACGGGTACGTGGAACAGCTCCGGCATGCCCGCGTCGAAACCCCTCCGCTCCAGCTCGTCGACGATCCCGTAGGCCTGCGAGCCGAAGTACATCGTGTCGCTGAACAGGACCAGGTAGCGACCGTCGCGGCCGGTCGCCGCGCCTTCGCCCCGCTCCAGCGCGGTCAGGGTGTCCGGCAGCACGGCGGCGAGCGTGGCCGAGAGGCGTGCGTCGGGCGGGTCCGTGCGCACGGCCCCGACGGCCACCGCGAGCGAGACCACCGCCACCAGGCCCCCGAGCCCCACGGCGACGGCCCGGGACAGGCGGGGGCGGCGGTCGGGCTTGGCCCGGTCTGCCAAGAACGCCACCGCCGTCCATCCGACCGCCAGCACGAGCAGCGCGGCCACGCCCCACGCCCACAGCGTGAGGTAGTACCAGTCCTTGCCGAAGATCCGGCTGGTCGAGACCACCGAGGCGACCAGGCCGACCGCGACCACCAGGTGCAAGCGCATGAGCGCCCGGTGGCGGAGGCGCACCGCCGCCAGCCAGGCGAGGGCCCAGACGGCCAGCACCACCGCGCCGGGGATCAGCGAGCCGCGGGGGTCGACCGACGGATCGGGCAGCGCCCCCACCCAGCTCGTGCCCCGGGACAGGAACGCGGGGAGGTCGAGGTGGAGCAGGACCAGCTTGATGGCGCGGACCTGGCCCAGCGGGGGCTCGCTCGGGGTCGCGAGGTGGTCGGCGATCGCCCGCATGTTCCCGGGATCGTGCACGACCTGGTCGATCAGCGGGGGCAGCCACAGCACGAGGGCGAGCCCCAGCGACACCGCGGACCAGCGCACCACCGTCCGGCGCTCCGGCGACCCCGACGGGGCCCGCCGCCAGGCCAGCACGACCCCGACCAGGGCGACCGCGCCCACCACGGCCACGAGGCCGAGGTAGGAGACGTGAGTCTGCGAGCACAGGGTGGCCGCGAACACCGCGAGCGGCAGCATGGCCACGTCGCCGCAGATCACCGCCCAGACCGCCAGCAGCAGCACGACCCACCACAGCAGCGGCAGGTACGGGTTCCACGGCTGGGTGAGCATCGCCGGCCCGTAGCCCGCGACCAGCAGGACCAGCATGGCGGCCACACCGAGGCCCAGCCGGGCCCCGCCGCGCCGCACGGCGATGGCGAGGGCCGACCCGAGGGCGGCCAGGTTGAGCACGACGGCCCCGACCTGCATGGCCCAGCCCGAGGACCCGAACAGCCGGTAGACCGGCGCCAGCAGGTAGAAGCTCAGCGGTCCGGGATGGCTGCCCTGCTCCTCCAGCCGGGGGCCGATCCGGCCGGGCAGCCCGATGAGCGGCGTGTGACGCGTGCCGACGTCCCGCAGCCGGAGCTCGGTCATGGCGAAGTCGAGCGCGGGGTACCACGGCGGCCGGCGCAGGGCCACGGTCGCCACCAGGAGCGGCAGCGCGACGAGCGCGAACAGGCCGCCCCAGACCAGGAGTCGTCGGTCGGTCCACGAGCGAACGGGCTGGTCAGGCTGGTCGCCGGGGTCTCCCGTCGCCGGCTCTCCCACTTCCGACGGGACGTCGGCCCCGACTCGCGACACGGCGGGCGAGTATATGGTCCCGGCATGCCGCTGGAGGACTACGCCACCGACACCTTCACCCACGACGGCAAGACCCGCCGCGTCTACCGGCGCGGCGAGGGGCCCGCCGTGATCGTGATCGCGGAGGTGCCGGGCATCACGCCCGACGTGGTCGCGTTCGCCGACCGCGTGGCCGCCATCGGCTGCACCGCGGTGCTGCCCCACCTGTTCGGCGACCCGGGCAAGTCGGAGTCGGTCCCCTACGAGATCAGCACCATCACGTGGGCGTGCGTTTCACGCGAGTTCACTACCTGGGCGACGGGGCGCACGTCGCCGGTCACCGTCTGGCTGCGGTCCCTCGCCCGCCACGAGCACGAGCGCTGTGGCGGCCCTGGTGTCGGCGCAGTCGGCATGTGCCTCACCGGAGGGTTCGCCTTGGCGATGATGGTGGACGAGGCGGTGGTGGCGCCGGTCCTCAGCCAGCCTTCCCTCCCGTTCGCACTAACGAAGTCCCGCAAGCGGGACATCGGCATCAGCTCGGACGACCTGGCCCGGGTGAAGGCGCGCACCGCGGCCGGCGTCGACGTGCTCGGACTGCGCTTCACCTGCGACATGGCCGTCCCCGAGGAGCGCTTCGCCCGCCTGCGGGCCGAGCTGGGCGACGCCTTCGTCGGGGTGGAGATCGACTCGTCGCCCGGCAACCCCCACGACATCCGCAAGCGGGCCCACTCG
>DASRJN010000354.1:0-4676 GCA_035649455.1 Acidimicrobiales bacterium | reverse complement strand
GGACGAGGTCGAGGCCGCGCTCGACGACGTCAACCTGCACCGGTTCCTCGACCTCATCGCCGAGTTCCGCCAGGAAGCCCAGCTGATCATCGTGAGCCACCAGAAGCGCACGATGGAGGCGGCCGACTGCCTCTACGGCGTCACCATGCAGACGGGCGGCTCCTCCAAGGTCATCAGCGAGAAGGTCGCCGCGGGCGCCTAGGCATCCTCATGCCGCGACCAGTCGACAAGTATGTCTTCGACCATCCCGAGATCTGGGAGCAGAAATACCAAGCCAGGTTCGATCGGGAGAGGGTGGAAGCCAGGCGGCCTGATCTCCAGTGGCGGTCCTCCGGGTGGACACCGCGCCGCTCCTGCCGGAGATGCGCGCCGGGCTCGTGGACCTGTTGCGCGGCCTGGACCCGCCGGATTGGTCCCGTCCCACGGCCTGCCCGGGCTGGACCGTGGCCGACGTCGCCGCCCACCTGCTGGGCGTGGAGCTCGGCAGAACGTCTCCCGCCGCCGGGACGAGCACCGGATCGACCCGCCGCCCGGCGGCGACCTGCCGTCCTGGCTCGACGGCTTCAACCAGTCGTGGGTCGACTCCGCCCGCCGCCTCTCGCCGCGGGTACTGGTCGACCTGCTCGACACGGCCGGCGCGTGGTTCGAGGCGTACGTCGGCGGCCTCGACCTCGACGCGACCGGCCCGCCGGTCTGGTGGGCGGGCCCGGCCCCCGCCCCGGTGTGGCTCGACGTCGCCCGCGAGTACACCGAGCGCTGGGTCCACCAGCAGCAGATCCGCGATGCCGCCGGCCGCCCCGGGCTCGACGGTCCCCGCCATGTGGGCCCGGTGGTCGCCACCTTCGTCCACGCCCTGCCCCGGTCCCTGGCCGCGGTCCCCGCTGCCCCCGGCACCACGGTCGACCTGGTGGTCACCGGCGAGGGCGGGGGCACCTGGCACGCCGCCCGCGAGCCGGACGCCGCCGGCCTCGGCTGGGATCTGCGCTCCGGCCCGTCGCCGGCCCCCGCGTGCCGCCTGAGCGGCCCGGTGGCCGACGCCTGGCGGCTGTACGCCGGCTACCCCGGGTTCGGCCTCGCCGCCGAGGGTGACCCGGCACTGGCCGCCGCCGCCCTCGACGGTCGTGCCGTCATCACCTAGCCCGCGGCGGGCCCGTCGTAGCGCCAGATGTCGACCGGGAAGCCCCGGAGCGTGCGGGACTCGACCACCTGCCCGCCCAGCCGTCGGGACACGGCCTGAGACGCGTGGTTGTCGGGGTGGATCACGCTGCACACCCAGTCGGGCTCGAGCCGGGTCCAGGCCAGCGCCAGCGCGGCCCGGCCCACCTCGGTGGCGTAGCCGCGCCCCCAGAAGGCGCGGCCTAGCATCCAGCCCACCTCCAGCTGGGGCCACCCCAGCGGGTACCACAGGCCGCCGCGGCCGACCACGGTGCCTGTGCCCTTCTCGATCCAGGTCCACATGCCGTAGCCCCGCAGCTCCCAGTGGCCCACCCACGAGCACAAGCCGCGCCACATGTCCTCCCTGGTCGGCACCAAACCGTCCAGGTAGCGGACCACCTCGGCGTCGAACAGGGGCTGCAGCGCATCCACGTCGTCCTCGATCGGGCGCCGGAGGACGAGCCGCTCGGTCTCGTGCTCGACGGGGATCAGCGGGTCCATCCGCTCAAGGTAAACGCTGTGACCACAGCAAGGAGAGGGACCCGGCGAGCGCCAGCAGGCCGATCCCCGCGCCCACGAACCACGCGCTGACGTCCCGCTCGACGTGCTCGAAGGCCGCCACCTTGGTGATGTCGGCGTACGCCGCGCTCAGCTCGTCCAGCGATCCCGCCTCGAAGGCGTCGCCGCCCGTGGTGCCGGCCAGGTCCGCCAGCGGGCCGGGCGCCACCGGGACCTCGACCGTGTCACCGAGCTCGTCGACGATGGTGCCCTCGGGGGTGCCGAAGGCGATGGTGTCGATGGGCACGCCGGCGGCGGCTGCAGCGGCCGCGGCCTCCTCGTTGGAGATGCCGGAGGTCGTCTCGCCGTCGGACATGACCACAATGCGGCCCGGCGCCACTTCGCCATCCTCGCCGGGCGGCGCGGCTGCCACTGCGTCGAGCGAGGCCATGACGGCCTCGCCGATGGCCGTGCCCTCGCCCAGGTCGAAGCCCTCGATGGCCGGGCCCAGCGCCGCCCGGTCCCGCGACGGGGCCACCGCCACCGAGGCCGCGTCGTGGAACGTGACCAGGCCCACGTCGAGGTCGTCGGGCAGGTCGGCCACGAAGTCACGGGCGGCCTCGCGGGCCACCTCGAGCCGGCTGGGGAACACGTCGGTGGCCTCCATCGACCGCGACACGTCGACCGCCAGGATCACCGTGGCGCGCTCGTCCGCCACCTGGACGGCCCGCACCGGGCGGGCGAAGCCCAGCACCAGGGCGGTCAGTGCCACGAGGAACAGCGCGGCGGGGACGTGGCGCCGCCAGCGGGGCCGGCGGGGCGCCACCACGTCCAGCAGCTCGACCGAGGTGAAGCGCACCACGTGCTGGCGGCGCTGGGAGGCGACCGCCAGCCAGGCACCCGCCATGACACCCACCCCCACCAGCAACCACAGCCGCCACACCACGAGGAAGTGCATCGCTCAGCCCACGCCCGTCCGGGCCCGCCGGCCGGCACCCGCGGGGTGGGCGGCACGGGCCCGGCGCATGGCCGCGAGCCGGTCGGGTCGGTGGGCCAGCCAGCCCACCAGGTCGGCCACCGCGTCGCGATCCGTGCGCAGGACCAGGTGGTCGACGCCCGCACCTCGCAGGGTGGTGGCGCTGGCCTCCCGCCGCTCCCGGGCCAGTGCCGCGTAACGCCGCCGCAGGCCGGAGTCGCCGGTGGCTACGTCGCGCTCCTCGCCGGTCTCGGCGTCGACCACGGTGAGCAGCCCGACATCGGGCAGCTCCAGCTCACGGGGGTCGAGGACCTCGACGGCCAGCGTCTCGTGGCGGGCGGCCACCAGCCGGAGCGCGGGGTGCCAGGTGCCGGCGGGCGGGAAGTCCGACACCACCACCACCAGCCCGGGGCGGATGTGGGGCCGGGCCAGACGCCCGAGCGCCGCCCCGAGGTCCGGCCCGGCCCCGTCCGCCCGCGGGGAGCTCAGCAGCTTGTGGAACAGCACCATCAGGTGCAGGTGGCCCGCCCGGGGCTCGATGGCGACCACGCCCTCGCTGGTCAGCAGCACCGCGCCCACCTGGTTGCCGCCCCGGGAGGCGAGCACTGCGAGTGCTCCGGCAGCCGTCTCGGCCAGCCGGCGCTTGGTGCAGCGGGCGGTCCCGAAGTCCAGCGAGGCGGTCAGGTCCACCACGAGCCAGGTGATCAGCACGTGCTCGGCCGCGGTGTCCCGCACGTGGGGGGCACGGGTCCGGGCCGTGACGTTCCAGTCGATGCGGCGGGGATCGTCGCCCGGGGCGTAGGGCCGGGCCTCGCCCGGCTCGGTGCCCAGGCCCACGAGGCGCCCGGTGTGGTCGCCGTGAAGCAGCCCGTCGATGCGGCGGCTGAGCGTGAGCTCGAAGCGGCGGACGGCCTCGGCCGGCGTGGCCGGGGCGGGGAGGGGATGCACGCTCATGCCGACCACGCCAGGCGGGGCCCGGATGCGGGCGGGGCGGGACGGGGATCGGCGCCGGCCGAGGCGGGCGGCAGGGCCCGGGCGCTGGGGTCCTGCGTGGGCGTCAGGCGAGGCGCGGGGACCGTGGCCAGGATGCGGGTCACCAGCTGGGCGGGCTCGATCCCGGACGCCAGCGCGTCGTAGGTCACCGCCAGCCGGTGGGTGAGCACGTCGGCGGCCACGTCGTACACGTCCTGGGGCAGGGCGAACGAGCGCCGCCGCAGCAGCGCCAGCGCCCGGGCCGCCGCCACCAGCCCCAACGTGGCGCGGGACGACACGCCGCCGTCCAGGTAGGGCACCAGGTCGGCCAGCCCATGGCGGGTGGGGTCGCGGGTGGCGCTCACCAGGTCGACCGCGTAGGCGAGCACGCCGGGGTCGACGTAGACCGCGGTCCGGGCTGCTTCCTGCAGCCGCACCAGGTCCTCCCGGGTGAGCTGCTCGTGGGCGGTGGGGCGCTCGGTCCCCATGCGCCGCGCGATCTCCAGCTCCTCGGCCGGGGAGGAGTGGTGCACCGTGAGCTTGAACAGGAAGCGGTCCCGCTGGGCCTCGGGCAGGGGGTAGACGCCCTCGGACTCGGCCGGGTTCTGGGTGGCGAGCACCAGGAACGGCGCCGGCACCTGGTAGCTGTGGCCGCCGATCGACACCTGGCGCTCGCCCATGACCTCCAGCAGCGCCGACTGGACCTTGGCCGGTGCCCGGTTGATCTCGTCCGCCAGCAGCAGGTTCACGAACACGGGGCCCAGCTCGACGTCGAAGCTCTCGGTCGAGGCCCGGAAGATGCGGGTGCCGACGATGTCCGACGGCAGCAGGTCGGGCGTGAACTGCACCCGGGCGAAGCTTCCGCCGACCACCGTGGCCAGGGTCTCGGCCGCCAGGGTCTTGGCCACTCCGGGCGGGCCCTCGACCAGCACGTGGCCCCCGGCCAGAAGGGCGACCAGCAGGCGCTCGACCAGGTGCTCCTGGCCGACGATCACCTTGCGCACCTCGAACAGCGCGTGCTCGAGGAGCGTGGCGTCGTCCACCAGAGCGGTGGGGGGTGAGGCGGGGGCGGACA
>DASRJN010000353.1:0-3754 GCA_035649455.1 Acidimicrobiales bacterium | reverse complement strand
TCTACGGCTCGGTGTTCGCCGTGCTCGTCGTGGTCAGCTGGCAGGTCATCTCCCGCTACACCGAGACCCCTGAGGGCGTGCCGCCGCTGTCGTTCCGGGGCGAGTGGTTCTGGGACGGCTGGGTGCGGTACGACGCCGGCTGGTATTCGATGATCGCCGACCAGGGCTACAGCTACACGCCCGGCGCGCAGTCGCCCGTGGCCTTCTTCCCCGGCTACCCGCTGCTGGTGCGGGCGGTTGGGGGGATCATGGACAACCCGCAGCTGGGCGGGATCGCGATCACCGTCGTGTGCGGGGCCGCGGCGCTGGTCGCCTTCCATGTCTGGTGCCGCGACCGGCTGGACCCGCCGGCCGCCACCACCGCGCTGCTGTGCCTCGCCCTGTACCCCTACGCCTATTACCTGTACGGCGTCATGTACGGCGACGCGCTGTTCCTGCTGTGCGTGCTGCTCGCGTTCCTGGCCTTCGAGCGCGACCACATGGTCCTGGCCGGACTGGCCGGGGCCGCGGCGACGGCCACCCGGCTGGTGGGCGTGGCGGTGGTCGTGGCGCTGGTGGTGGGGGTGCTGGAACGGCGCCGGGTCGTCACCTGGGGCCCCGATTCGCGCCCGCACCTTCACCTCGGGCGGCTGCATCCGGGCGACGCCGGGGTGCTGCTGTCGGTCTCGGGGCTGGCAGCCTGGTCGCTCTACCTGTGGAGCCGTTTCGGCGACCCGTTCCTGTTCTCGACCGTGCAGGAGAGCTGGGGCCAGCAGTCGGGCCTGACGACCTGGATCAAGCGGGACTTCTTCGCCACCCTCTACCACCGGCCCGAGCAGTTCTACTCCCAGGGCCTGGCCATCCAGGCGCTGTTCGGGCTCGCGGTCGTAGCGACGATCCCCGCGGTCGTGCGGCGCTTCGGATGGCGCTACGGTGCGTACGTCGGTGTGCTGGTGCTGGTGCCTGCCGTCGGCAGCCAGGACTTCCAGGGCCTGGGTCGCTACCTCCTCGGGGCCTTCCCCGCGTTCGCGGTGGCCGGGGCCTTGCTGGCCGAGCGGCCGGGCGTCCGCCGCTGGGTGCTCCCGCTGTCGGCCTTGGTCCTGGTGATCTACACCGGGATGTTCGCCAACGGTCGCTATCTCTCGTGAGTCGCATGGATCCTCTCCTCAGCTACGACGACAGGCTCAGCATCGTGTTCCCCATGTGGAACGAGGAGGCCATGATCCGGCGCACCGTCGCGGCCGCCCACCAGGCGGGGGCGCGCCTGCAGGCCGGCGGGCTGGTGGGCTCGTACGAGGTCGTGCTGGTCGACGACGCCTCCAGCGACGCCACCGGCAAGATCGCCGACGAGCTGGCCGACGACGACCCCCGGGTGGTGGTCGTGCACCACCCCGAGAACCGCAAGCTGGGGGGCTCGATCAAGTCTGGCTTCCGCGCCGCCAGCGGTGACATCGTGCTGTACACCGACGCCGACCTGCCCTGCGAGCTGGTGGAGGCGGACAAGGCCCTACGCCTGATGCGGCTGTACGAGGCCGACATCGTGTCCGCCTACCGCTTCGACCGGACGGCCGAGGGCGCGCAGCGGGCCCTGTACTCGTTCGTCTACAACCACCTCGTCCGCTGGGTGCTGAAGGTGCGCGTCCGCGACGTCAACTTCGCCTTCAAGCTCGTCCGCCGGCGGGTGCTCGACCACGTCGAGCTGCGCAGCGAGGGGAGCTTCATCGACGCCGAGCTGGTGGCCAAGGCGCACCGGCGCGGCTTCGGTCTGGTGCAGTTCGGCGTGGATTACATCGCCCGCACCCGGGGAACCTCCACGCTGTCATCGCCCGCCACCATCCTGCAGATGCTGCGGGAGCTCCGAGCCCTCTACCCCGACATCCGCGCGCTCGAGCGGTTGCCGGTCGCCGTGCTCGACGGCGAGCCGGCGTGAGCCGGGAGGCCGCCGACGGCGAGCGCCTCCTGATCGTCAACGCCGACGACTACGGGCTGACCCCCGCGGTGTCGCGGGCGATCCTGCAGGCCCACCGCGACGGCATCGTGACCAGCACGTCGGCCCTGGCCCTGGCCCCCGGGTTCGCCGCCGCCGCGCCCGCGCTGCGCGACACGCCCGGCATCGGGGTCGGCGCCCACCTGGCGGCGGTGGGCGAGGACCCGCCGCTGCTCAGCGCCCGCGAGGTGCCCACGCTGGTGGACGGGCGGGGCCGGCTGGCCTCGTCCTGGCGGGTGTTCCTGCCCCGGGTGGCCGCCGGTCGCATCGACCCGGAGGACGTCCGGCGCGAGTTCACCGCCCAGGTGGACTGCCTGCGCGACGCCGGCTTGGTCCTCGACCACGTCGACACTCACCAGCACGTCCACCTGTGGCCGGCGGTGGGCTCGGTGGTGCTGGACGTGGCCGAGAAGGCGGGCATCGGCGCCGTGCGCATCATCCGCTCGGCCCGCTGGAGCCCGGTGGGGCTGACGGTGCGCCAGCTGGCGGCCCGGCTGGAGCGCCGGGCCCGGAGCCGCAACCTGCGCTTCCCGGCCGCGGCCACGGGACTGGACCAGGCCGGCACCCTCGAGCGCGACCGCATGCTGTCGGCGCTCGGCGGGCTGGCCCGCAGCGGCGCCCCGAGCGCAGAGCTGGCCACCCACCCGGGCGAGGCCGGCGACTCCGACCTCGACCGCTACCGCTGGGGCTATGTGTGGGACAGCGAGCTGGCTGCCCTCGTCGACCCGGTCGTGCGCGAGCGGGTGGCCGAGTCCGGCTTCCGGCTCGGCAGCTACGCGGACCTGGGCGAGCCGGCGTGAGCGCGGTCGTGGCGCCGGGCGACGCCGCCGAGCGGGTGCTGAACGCCTATTCGGAGCTGGGACGCGGCGACCGCTTCCACGTGGGGGTGCGCTGGCGCTCCTGCCCCTTCCCCGCGGTGGAGGCCGCCGTGCCGCGGGAGGGTCGCATCCTCGACGTGGGCTGCGGCCACGGCCTGTTCCCGCTGTACCTGGCGGCCACCGCGCCCGAGCGCACCGTGGTGGGCGTGGACGTGGACTCGGCCAAGCTCGTCTCGGCCCGCCGCGCCGCCGACGCCGCCGGCTTGCCGGTCAGCTTCGCGGAGGTGGCGCCGCCGGGCCCCTGGGACGCCATCACCATCGTGGACGTCCTGTACCTGCTGGGCGAGCACGCGGCGTTGGACCTGCTGGGCCGGCTGGCGGCCATGCTGGCCGCGGGCGGGGTGATGGCGGTGAAGGAGATCGACGTGCGGCCTCGCTGGAAGTACCAGCTGGCCCGCTGGCAGGAGATCGTGGCCACCAGGGTCACCCGCATCACCGAGGGCGAGGGCGTGGCCTTCGTCCCGCCGCCGGCCATCGAGGGCGCGCTGACCGCCGCGGGCCTGTCCGTGACCCGCCACCCGCTGGGCCACCGCTCGGTCCACCCCCACCTGCTCTTCGTCGCCCGCCGGGACGAGACGGCATGACCGATGTGAGCGCGCCGGAGCTCGACGAGCGCTACTTCGACGTGATGGCCACGCAAGCCCAGGTGCACTGGTGGTACCGCGCCCGCCGGGCCCTGGTGACCCAGATGCTGGCGGGCGAACTGCCCGCGACGGCCCGGGTGATCGACGTCGGCTGCGGCACCGGCGACAACCTCGCCGCCCTCGACGCCGCGGCCGGCGGCCCGGTGGTCGGCGTGGAGCTGTCGCCCTACGCCGTCCGCCACGCCCCCCGCTCGCCCGGGGGTGGGATCCGCGTGGGTGTCGCCCGCGCCGAGCATCTGCCGTTCCCCGACGCCTGCGCCGACCTG
>DASRJN010000352.1:0-12603 GCA_035649455.1 Acidimicrobiales bacterium | reverse complement strand
AACTGCGCTGGCGGAGTACGTGGCGAGGTTGGAGGCGGCGTGAGTCGGGCTGGGGCTCGCCGTGGCAAGGGTGAGGGCTCGGTCTTCTACGAGGAAGACCGGGCTCGCTGGGTCGGCGTGCTCGACCTCGGGCGCTCGGTGAACGGCCGGCGTGTCCGACGGAAGGTGACAGGAGCGTCCGCCAAGGAGGTCCGTGACCGTCTGCGGGAGCTTCGGGAGGACGTCGAGGGCGGCGCCTCGGCACTGGACGGCAACGTGACCGTGGGCGTGTTCCTGGCGGACTGGTTGGCGCGGGAGGTGCCGAAGTTCGCCCGCTCGGCGAACACACGGGAGAACTACCGCTGGGCGGTGCAGGGCCACCTGATCCCGGGCCTGGGTCACCTCCGGTTGGCGCGGCTCAGTGCCGACGACGTCGACGAGCTGTTGGAGGACCGGGCCGGGTCGGGGCGGCTGGCCCGCAGCTCGGTCGGTCGGTTGCGGACAGTCCTCGGGACGGCGCTCGACCATGCGGCACGGCGGAACCTGGTGCGGCGCAACGTCGCCCGGCTGACCAACGTGCCGGATGGCTCGGCCACGACCAGGCGGTCGTTGTCGTCGGATGAGGCCAAGAGGCTGCTGGCGGCAGTCCGGGAGGATCGGCTTCGGGCTCTGATCGTGACCGGCGTCGCGCTCGGGCTGCGTCCGGGCGAGCTGCTCGGCCTGTCGTGGCGGGACGTCGACCTCGTACAGGGCGTGATCCATCTGCGCCAGCAGTTGAAGCGGGAGAACAACCGCCCGGTGCTGGGCGACTTGAAGACGGCCCGATCGCGGCGCTCGCTCCGGTGCCCGCCGGTCGTGGTCGAGGCGCTGCGGGAACGACGGCAGTTCCAAGCCGACGAGCAGGCCGCGGCGGGCGCGCAGTGGTCGGACCATTGGGCGGCGGAGCAGCTCGTGTTCACGACCGCGACCGGTCGGCCAGTCGACGCGTCCAACCTTCGCCGCTACTTCCGGCGCGTGTGCAAGGCCGCCGGGATCGGTCGGTGGACTCCGTACGAGATGCGGCACTCGGCTGCGTCGTTGCTGTCAGAGGCCGGCGTTCCGCTGGAGCATGTGGCCGATGTGCTCGGGCACAACGGGACCCGCATGGCGGCGCTGGTCTACCGCCACGTCCTGGCGCCGACCGTCGAGGCCGGGGCAGCTCCGATGCAGGCGCTGCTGGGGGAGCCTGACGGGGCGATTGGCTCCCCTATTGGCTCCCCTGGGGCTGATGACTCGGCATCGGATCAAGCGAGTGACCGCTGAGGCCCTGGTCACAAAGGGTGGAGACGATGGGATTCGAACCCACGACCCCCTGCTTGCAAAGCAGGTGCTCTAGCCAGCTGAGCTACGTCCCCCTGGGGGCGGTCCGCCAGCGTACAGCCCGTCCCGAAGGTTCCGGGAAGCCGATTGTCGGGGTGGTCGGGGGAATTGGGCGATGGTGGTGTCATTGGGGCTACGCCGCGGTCGGGCGGGGCGTAAGTTGCCTCGTCGATGAAGGGATGGGCCGCCGGGGTCGCCATCGTCTTGGTTGTCGTCGCTGCGGGGCTGGGGCTGTGGGTGACGTGGGACTCGACCCAGACGGCGGCTACCGATCCGGTGCCGCCGCCGACCCAGGGGACCACCACCTCGCGCCCGCAGGCCGGGGACGAGGAGGTTCCGCTGGCCACCTCGACCACGTTGCCGCCGCCGTGTACGGCCGGGGACGAGGTCGTGACCGGCGATCCCGCGGCCGGGTGGGACCGGGTCGTCATCGACACGGCCCACTCGCTGCCCGAGGACTTCGTGCCCCCCGACCTGGTCACCGTCCGCGAAGCCGGGTTCCCCACGATGGACCAGGTGCGCAGCATCATCATCGCCGATCTCGCGGCCCTGCGCGAGGCGGCCGACGCCAACGGGACACCGCTGGTGATCGTGTCGGGGTACCGCAGCTACGAGTATCAGAGCCAGCTCTTCCAGCGGCGGGTGAACCAGGTCGGCGAGACCGAGGCCGCCCAGCGCACCGCCCGGCCCGGGCACAGCGAGCACCAGCTGGGCACGGCCGTCGACGTGCTCGACCCCAACGCCGGCGACCTCACGCTCGACTTCGCGGCCACGCCGCAGGGCCAGTGGATCGCCGCCCACTCGTGGGAGTACGGGTTCGTGCTGAGCTACCCGGACGGCGGCGACGACCGCACCTGCTACGCCTACGAGCCGTGGCATCTCCGCTACGTCGGCCGGGAGAACGCCGAGGCGATCCACGAGGCAGGGGTCACGCCGCGGGAGTGGCTGCTGTCCCACCCCGCCGAGACATCGACCGGACCCGGCGGATAGCGTCACCCGGTGCACCGCCGCCGCCTCCGTCGCTCCCTCACCGCACTCCTCACCCTCCTCCTCCTGACCGCCGCGTGCGCGTCCGAGGCCGACGAGAGCCTGCTGTCCGCCGACCGCGACAGCACCCGGACCGATGACCAGCAGACCAGCCCGGACTCGACCGAAGGCGACGGCAACCAGGGGAACGACACCCTGGACTGGGAGGACTGCAGCTTCGGCGAGTGCGCCGAGCTGGACGTGCCCGTCGACTACGACCAGCCCGACGGCCCCACGCTCACCTTGAGCATCGCCCGGGCCCCGGCCCAGGGCGAGCGGATCGGCTCGCTGTTCGTTAACCCCGGCGGGCCGGGCGGCACCGCCACCGACTTCGTGAGCGCCATGGAGTTCGCGCTGCCGAGCGACATCGTCGAGCACTTCGACATCGTCGGCGTCGACCCCCGCGGCCTCGGCAGCAGCGAGATCGACTGCGGTGACGACCCCGACCCCCAGGAGCTCTACGGAGTCGACTACTCCATCGACTCGCCCGAGGACACGACCGCCCTGCTCGACGTCAGCCAGCAGTACGTCGACGCCTGCGAGGCCGGGGCCGGTGACCTGCTCCCGTACCTCGGCACCGAGAACGTGGCCCGCGACATCGACGCCGTGCGCGCCGCCATGGGCGACGAGCAGATGTCCTACCTGGGCTACAGCTATGGCACGGCCATCGGCCAGACGCTCGCCCAGCTGTTCCCCGACCGCATCCGCGCCATGGTCCTCGACGGCGTGCTCGAACTGGGCCCGACCGGCGTCGAGCTGGCGACCGACCAGGCGGCGGGCTTCGAGACCGCACTCCAGTCCTACGCCGACGACTGCAACGCGGACGAGGACTGCCCGCTGGCACCGGACGCCATCGGCGCCATCGAGCAGCTCCAGGCCCAGGTCGAGCAGGCGCCGATCCCCGCCGATCCCCGCGACCTCGGGCCCGGCGAGCTGTCGACCGGGCTGCCCTACCCGCTCTACGACCCCATGCTGTGGAGCGACCTGTCCGAGGCCGTGGCCGACGCGCTCGACGGCGACGGCTCGGCCATGGTGGACCTGGCCGACCAGTACCTGGACATCGCGGACTTCGACATCTATTTCGCGGTCAACTGCCTGGACAACGACTGGCCCGACACCGCCGACGAGCTGCTGGCGGCGGGCAAGGCCGCGGCGGTCGAGTCGCCCCACTTCGGCGAGTCCATCGTCAACGACTACGTGCGTTGCGCCATCTGGCCCGCGGAAGAGGAGCCGCTGCCCGCGGTGACCGCTCCGGGGACGCCACCCATCCTGGTGGTGTCGACCAGGAA
This sequence comes from Acidimicrobiales bacterium, assembly GCA_035649455.1. Taxonomy (GTDB): domain Bacteria; phylum Actinomycetota; class Acidimicrobiia; order Acidimicrobiales; family VFJN01; genus ZC4RG19. The sequence goes on along the minus strand of DASRJN010000352.1, from coordinate 8,950 downwards.
CGACCCGGCCACCCCGTACGAAGCCGGGGTCCGCACCGCCGAACGGCTCGAAAACGGCGTGCTGCTCACCTACGAGGGCGACGGCCACACCGTCGTGGGCCAGGGCGTCGACTGCGTGGACGATGCCGTGGCCAGCTACCTGGTGGACCTGGAGCCGCCCGAGGACGGCACCACCTGCGACTGACCGGCGACCGTCAGCCGGCGGTGCCCTCGGCCACCAGGCGGTCGAGGGTGAGGGACGGGTTCTCGGCCTCCACCCGGGCCAGCCAGTACGGGCTCTCGAACAAGGCGTAGAGCGTGCCGTCGGCGCGGGCCAGGACCCGCACGCCGGGCAGGCCGCGCAGCTCGGGCGCCGAGGCCTCGTCGGTGCGGCGGGCGATCGTGTACGCGGTGGGGGACATGTCGGTGCTGGCGCCGAACTCGTGCTCGAGCCGCCAGGTCGCCACCTCCAGCTGCATCGGCCCGACCGCGGCCAGGACCGGCGCCTGGTCGCCCAGGTCCTGGTCCCGCAGCACCTGGACCACGCCCTCTTCGTCCAGCTGGGCGATGCCCCGGCGGAACTGCTTGAACCGGCCCGTGTCCCGGGCCCGGGCGGTCACGAAGTGCTCCGGTGCGAACTCGGGCAGCCGGGGGAACTCGACCGGCGCGTCCACGTAGAGGGTGTCGCCCACCCGCACGTCGGTGGCGTTGACCAGCGCCACGATGTCGCCGGGGTACGCCTCGTCCAGCGTGTCCCGCTCCTGGCCGAACACCGAGTGGGCGTACTTGGTGGCGAACGGCCGGCCGGTGGGCTCGTGGGTGACCACCATGCCGCGCTCGAAGCGACCCGAGCACACCCGCACGAACGCCACCCGATCGCGATGCGCCGGGTCCATGTTCGCCTGCACCTTGAACACGAAGGCCGAGAACGGGTCGTCCAGCTTGCGGGCCGCGCCGTCGGCGTCGAGGCGGGCCGACGGCGGCGGGGCCAGCTCGACGATGCCGTCGAGCAGCAGACCCACGCCGAAGTTGGTGAGCGCCGACCCTACGAACACGGGTGACTGCTCGCCCGCCAGGAACAGGTCGATGTCGACGTCGCCGGACACCTCGTCCAGCAGCGCCACCTCGTCGCGGGCGGCGCGCCAGGCGTCGCCCTCCTCGGCTTCGGCCCGCTCGGCGTCGAGGACCTCCTCGCTGGCCTCGGCCGCCCCGTGGGCCGTGCGCCCGTAGCGCACGAACCGGCCGGTGCGCCGGTCGATGAGGCCCCGGAAGTCCCCGGCGATGCCCACCGGCCACGTGACCGGGACCGGCTGGAGGTCGAGCCGCTTCTCGATGTCGTCCAGCAGCTCCAGCCCGTCCAGGCCGGGTCGGTCCCACTTGTTGAGGAACGTGAGCAGCGGCACGTTGCGGGCCCGGCACACCTCGAACAGCTTGAGGGTCTGGGCCTCGATGCCCTTGGCCGCGTCCAGCACCATCACCGCGGCGTCGACCGCTGCCAGCACCCGGTAGGTGTCCTCGGAGAAGTCGCGGTGGCCCGGCGTGTCGAGCAGGTTCAGCACGTCGTCGCCGTAGGGGAACTGCAGCACCGCCGAGGTGATGGAGATGCCGCGCTTCTGCTCCAGCTCCATCCAGTCGGACCGGGCGCGGCGCCGCTCACCCCGGGCCTTGACCTGACCGGCCTCCTGCACCGCCCCGCCGTAGAGCAGGAACTTCTCGGTGAGGGTGGTCTTGCCCGCGTCGGGGTGGCTGATGATGGCAAAGGTGCGCCGGTGCGCGGCGAGCTCGGACGGAAGGGCGGGCATGCGACCTACCAGCCTACGAGCGCACGGGACCTTCCCGGTGGCATTGGCCGAAGGGGCTCCGGGAAGGCGACGCGTGCCGTTCAACCGATCTCCGCCGAGCGGTCGAGGGTCCGCCGTCCCAGCAGCGCCGCCGGTTCCCGCCACATACGCTGCTCGACGTCTCCGTCGTCGACCTCTTCGGTTTAGGCCGCATCGCCTTCCCGGACTGACATCGGTCACAGTACGGCCGGCCCTCGTCCGGGCCATCGGGGTCACCCCCGGGCGTCGTGGGGGGGTCCCGGGGAATCCCCCCGAGCCAGGGCGCGCAGCCGCGGCACCACCATGGCGGCGCTGTCGGCGGTCAGCTCCCGCCCTGCCAGCCAGCCGTCGAGGCCGGCCAGGGGGACGAGGACCAGCTCCGCGACCTCGCCGTCGGCCGGGCGGAAGGGCCCGTCGTGGGTCACGGCGAAGATGGGCCCGAACCAGGACACGGACTCGTCCTCGTAGCTGTCGGACCCCAGCAACCGCAGCGCGGACGCGGGCACCTCCACCCCGGTCTCCTCGGCCAGCTCCCGGCGGGCGGCCGTGGCCCAGTCCTCGCCCACTGCCGCCACGCCGCCGAAGCACACGTCCCAGCGCCCCGGCCACACGTCCTTCCAGTCGGCCCGCCGGTGGGCGACCAGCTCGCCGGCTCCGGTCAGAACGACGACCGCCACCGCCCGGTGGCGCAGGTTCCCCGCCCGCATCTCCGCCCGGGTGGCGAGGCGCAGGACCGTGCCCGCTTCGTCCACCACCTCGACGAGCTCGTCTCCGGCGGTCATGCGAAGGCCGGTGTCACCCCGATGGCCTCGTAGGCCGCGGCGACCAGCCCACGGCTGCGGGGGTCGCCCGACAGGTTGGTCATCATGCGGTTCATGACGTAGCCGAAGCCGAGGCCGTTCTCGGGGTCGGCAAAGCCCACCGAGCCGCCGGCACCGGCGTGGCCGAAGGACGCGGGGCCGCCGTAGGGGCTGAACTCGGACGAGGTCATGAAGCCGAGGCCGAAGGTGGTGTCGAACATGAGCACCTTGTCGGCGCCGCGGGTCTGGGTGGTGGCGGCCGCCTTGACCTGCGCGGGCGTCAGCAGGGGCCCGTCCGACACCCCCTCGACCCGCCCGATCAAGGCCGCGTACATGCGGGCCAGCGAGCGGGCGTTGGTGACCCCGTTGGCCGCGGGGATCTCCGCGGCCCGCACGTCGGGCCGGTTGAACACGCCGGTGCCGACGAACGGCATGCTGCTGGCGCCGCCCAAGGCCAGGACCAGCATCGAGTCGGGCCCGAGGAACTGCTCGATCTGGCTGACCAGGTCGTTCACGCCTTCGTCCTCCGCCCCCTCCTCGGGCGGGGCCACGCCGCGGTTGGTGAGCGGGGCGACGCGGGGCTCCTGGTCAACGGGCAGGCCGATCCAGAACTCCAGGCCGAGGGGGCCGGCCACCTCGTCGGCGAAGTAGCGGCCGAGGCTCCGGCCACTGATCCGGCGCACGACCTCGCCCACCAGCCAGCCGTAGGTGACGGCGTGGTAGCCGTGGGCCGTGCCCGGCTCCCACAGCGGCTCCATGGCGGCCAGCGCCTCGACCACCGGATCCCAGGCCAGGCACTCGGCGAGCTCGATCGAGCCGTTGACGTAAGGCAGGCCGGCCCGGTGCCCCAGCAGCCAGCGGACCGGGACCTCGCCCTTGCCGGCCTGGCCGAACTCGGGCCAGTACTCGGTGACCGGCGCCTCGACGTCCAGCTCGCCCCGTTGGGCCAGCAGGTTGGCGCAGACGGCGGTGGCTCCCTTGGTGGTGGAGAACACCAGTTGCAGCGTGTCGTCGCTGTAGGGCGCGCCCGTGGCGGCGTCGGCCACCCCACCCCACAGGTCGACCACGGTCCGGCCGTCGTGCACCAGGCTGAACCCGGCGCCGACCTCGCCGTGCTCGGCGAAGTTGCGGGCGAACGCCTCCCGCACCCCCTCGAACCCCGGCGCCACCGTGCCGCCGATCTCGATCCCGCCGTCCCCGCTCTGGCCGTCCTCAGTCATCATGGGAGCAGGTTGTCCCATTTGCATGGACCCTGCAACAAGTCCGTCAGCGCAGGTCGTCGAACAGATCGGTGGAGAAGTAGCGCTCCATGCGATCGCAGGCCACGGTGGCGATGTGGTGCCCGGGACCGAGCTCCCGGGCCAGCGCTCGGGCCCCCGCCAGGTTGAGCCCGCTGGAGGGCCCCACCGGGAACCCCCGCCGGGCCAGCTCGCGGGCCGCGTCCATGGCCTCGGACCGGGGCACGGCCAGCGCCGGGTGGCCGCCCAGCTCGGCCTCGTCGAGCAGGCCCGACAGGCAGTCCAGCACGCCCGGGATGCCCAGGCAGGCGGGCCCGCCCTGCTCGGCGTCGAGCGTCTCCCCGGCCACGACCACCCGGGCCACGACCGCCGAGGGACGGGCGCGGCGTACCGCCCGGCCCACGCCCATCAGCGTCCCGGCGGTGCCTACCGCGGCCACGAAACCGTCGAGCTGCGCCCCCGCCTGGTCCAGCGCCTCCAGCAGCTCGGGACCGGTGCGCAGCTCGTGGGCGGCGGCGTTGTCGGGGTTGGTGAACTGGCGGGGCAGGAACACGTCGGGGTCGGCGGCGGCCAAGCGCTCGGTCTCGGCGATGGCGCCCGGCATCCCGCCCTCGGCGGGGACCAGCGCCCAGTCGCCCCCGTAGCGGCGGATGATCAGCAGGCGCTCGTTGGACACGCCCTCGGGCAGCACCGCTACGAAGCGCACGCCCAGCGCGGCGCAGGCCATGGCGAAGGCGATGGAAGTGGACCCGCTCGACGCCTCGACCACGGTCGTGCCCTCGTGCACCCGGCCGGCCGCCACCGCCCGGGCCAGGACGTGGGCCGCGAGCCGGTCCTTGGTCGAGCCGCTGGGCAGCTGGTACTCGAGCTTGAGCCAGATGGTGCAGCCCGACCCGGGATCGTCGCAGGCCACGGTGGGCGTCCGCGCCGCCAGCAGGGCGTCGAGGCGGCCGGGATCGAACGTCACGCCCGGGATGTTGCCCTGCGTGTTCGCCGAAGGCGAACCCGTCCCGGCCCTAGACAGGGAAGGGCGAGGCGAGGGAGCGGGCGAGGGCGTCGCGCTCGGCTTCGGTGCCCGAGGCCTGGATCTCGGCTTGCGCGGCGTCGAGGACGGCGCGCTCGACCCGGTAGGCGACCAGCTGGCCGACGATGGCGGCGAGGGCCCGGATCGAGGCGGCGACCCGGGTGGCGTGGTCGGACTGCGTGTCCTCGGCTTCCCGCCCCGGGCGGGGTGGGCGGCGCAGGCGGGCCCCCACCAGCTGCGACCAGGCGTCCATCACGTCGTGGCCCAGGGCGTCCGAGACCTCGAGCTGGCGGCGGGCGATGCGCATGAGGTCCTCCAGCGAGAGGCCCACCTCCAGCAGGGTCAGGACGTTCCGGACGAAGCGCACGTCGGCGTCGCTGTAGCGGTCGCCGTCCGCCAGATGATGCGGCCGGAGCAGGCCGGACGCCTCCAGCGCCCGCAGCACCGCCACCGGGACCCCGGACCGCTCGGCCACGTCGGCCAGGCGCAGCACCTCGTGCTCTTCCATGGACCGTGGGGGGCCGTCGGGCCTGGCGTCGGCCACCGCCTCGGCGATCATCCGCAGCGAGTAGCCCCGCTCCTTGAGGTGGCGGATGTGGACCAGCCGCTCGCGGTGATGGGGCCCGTACCACGCGACCCGACCCTCGTGGCGCGGGGGTGGCAGCAGCCCCTTCGACTGGTACGAGCGCAACAAAGGGACAGAGATGCCCACTTCAGCGGCCAGGTCTTCCGCGCGGTAGCGGATGGCTCTAGCATCGACCTGCTCTCCCGGCTGGGGCGTTGCCATCGCGTTTGCTCCCTGTTCCCCCAGTGCTACGTCCCCGAGTCGGGCGCGTTAACTTCGACGCGGTCGTAGAAGCATTCCACGGATCCGTGTAACCATCGGGAATCCGGATGGTCAGAACTCTTTGTCGCATCCGTTCGGCTTCCCTGCTGGAGGACACACCACCGTGCCATTCGCAGTGATCTTTCCTGGTCAAGGCGCAGCTACACCCGGCGCCGGCCACCCCTGGACCGATCACCCCGCCTGGTCCGTTGTAGCCGACGCCGAAGCCGCTACCGACCTCCACCTTTCCCGCCTGCTGCTCGACGCCGACGCCGCCGAGTTGTCCACCACCCGAGCCAGCCAGCTCGCCGTCCTGCTCGGCTCACTGGTGGCGTGGGACGCCCTGAGCGCCGAGCTGGACGAGCCGCCGGTGGCCTTCGCCGGCCATTCGCTCGGCCAGATCACCGCCCTCATCGCCGCCGGGGCCGTCGACCGCGCCGAAGGCTTCCGCCTGGCCGCCCGCCGGGCCGAGCTGTCCCAGCAATCGGCCGACGCCCGTCCGGGCCGCATGGTCGCCCTGCTGGGCGCTGAGCTCGACGTGGCCGGCCGGGTGTGCGACGGCGGCCCCGACGTGTGGATCGCCAACGACAACGCCCCCGGCCAGGTCGTGATCGCCGGCACGCCCGAGGGCGTCGAGGCCGCGGCCGAGCGGGCCAAGGCGTTGGGCGTCCGCCGGGTGATGCCGCTCGACGTGGGCCACGCCTTCCACACGCCGCTGCTCGCCGAGGCGGCCGAAGAGCTGCACCACCTGCTCGCCACCATCGACTTCCGCGAGCCGTCGGCGCCGATCGTGTCCAACACCGACGCCCTCGGCCACACCGATCCCGCATGCTGGCCCGACCAGCTCACCCGCCATCTGGTGGAACCGGTGCGCTGGCGCGAGTCGCAGCGAAGTCTCGCCGCCTCGGGCGCCACCGCGTTTGTCGAAGCCGGACCCGGGAAGGTGCTCGCGGGTTTGGCGAAACGCACCGTGCCCGACATCACCGTGCACGACCTGACCATCCCCGCCGACCTCGACCTCGTGGCCGGTGCCCTTTCCCCGACAGGAGTCCGCCGATGACCGCGCTCGAGACCCCGCCGCTCGAGATGGCCGTCACCGCCGAGGAGGTCCACGTGCCCGAACGACTGATCGCCGCCCCCGCCGCCGGTGTGTTCCGGGCCGCCCCGCCCGACGTGGTCACCGCCGAGGGCGAGATCGTCCACGCCGGCCAGGAGATGGGCACCATCGAGGTGACCGGAGGCAGCGTCGCGGTGACCAGCGCCCACACCGGCTTCCTCATGGGGCTGCTCGCCCTGCCCGGCGAGCGGGTGCGGGCTGACCAGCCGCTGGCCTGGGTACGCGTCTTGGGATGAGCCTGCTCACCGCCACCACCGGGCTGGCAGGCGGGATCAGCGTGGCCGGCTGGGGCTCGGCCCTCCCCGACCGGCGTGTCACCAACCACGACCTGGCCCAGACGCTCGACACCTCCGACGAATGGATCGTCGAACGCTCCGGCATCCGCGAGCGGCGCTGGGCCGGCGAGGGCGAGTCCACCGGTCCCCTCGCCATCGCCGCGGCCCGCCGCGCCCTCGAGCGGGCCCATGTGGCGGCCAAGGACGTCGACGTGGTCATCGTCGCCACCTGCACCCCCGAGCGGCCCATCCCCTCGACATCCGCCATGGTGTCCTCCGAGCTGGGGATCAGCGCGGGCGCCTTCGACCTCAACGCCGCATGCGCCGGATTCGTGTACGGGCTGACCACCACCTCGGCCCTGGTGGAGGCGGGCGTGGCTCGCACCGCCCTGCTCATCGGCGCCGAGACCATGACCAGCGTGATCGATCCCGACGACCGCGGCACCGCCGTGCTGTTCGGCGACGGGGCCGGCGCCCTGGTGCTCAGGGGCAGCCCGGGCCACGACCCGGCCGCCCCGGGACTGGTGGCCAGCGATCTGGTCAACGACCCCGCGGGGATCGACCTGCTGGTGGTGCCGGCGGGCGGCAGTGCGAGACCGGCCAGCCCGGAGACCGTGGCCGCCCGCGAGCACTACCTGCGGATGGACGGCCGCGAAGTGTTCCGCCGCGCCGTGCGGGCCGTCGAGGCCTCCATCGGCCGCACCCTGGCCCGAGCCGGCTACACCGCGAAGGACGTGGGCCTGTTCGTGCCCCACCAGGCCAATGCTCGCATCGTGGACGCGGTGCTGGCCCGCACCGGACTGGCCCCGGAGCGCACGTGCTCCACCGTGGACCGCTACGGCAACACGTCGGCCGCGTCGATCCCGATCGCACTTGCCGAAGCGGCGGAAGCCGGTACGGTGACGCCTGGCGACCTCGTACTGCTGTGCGGGTTCGGCGCAGGACTGACCGTGGGCACCGCGCTGTGGCGCTGGGGCACGCCGACACCACCAGGGAGGCAAGCGGCATGACGCCACGCGTGGCGTTGGTGACCGGCGCATCCGGCGGCATCGGGTCCGCCTGCGCCCGGGCGCTGGCCGCGGCCGGCCACCGGGTGGCGGTCGGCTACGGGGCGTCCGCGGGCGCGGCCGACAAGGTGTGCGAGGCCATCACGGCCGCGGGCGGCACCGCCCTCGCGGTGCATGCCGACGTCACCACCAAGGACGCTGTCGACGCCGCCTTCGCCACGGTGGAGGAGGCCTGGGGCCCGGTGGAGCTGCTGGTGAACGCAGCCGGCGCCAACCGGGACAAGCTCACCATGCAGCTCAGCGACGACGACTGGCAGCACACCCTCGACACCGACCTCACCGGTCCGTTCCTCACCGTGCGCCGGGCCCTGCGCCCCATGGTCAAGGCGCGCTTCGGTCGCATCGTCAACGTGTCCTCGATCGTGGCCGCGATGGGATCACCCGGCCAGACCAACTACGCCGCGGCCAAGGCGGGCCTGGTGGGGCTGACCCGCTCGGTCGCCCGCGAGGTGGCGACCCGCAACATCACCGCCAACGTGGTCGAGCCCGGCCCGGTGACGACGGCCATGACCGACGCCCTCCCGGAGGCCCGGCGTGAGGCGCTCGCGGCCGCGGTGCCCATGGCCCGCTTCGGCACTCCCGACGAGGTAGCGGCGGTCGTAGCGTTCCTGTGCGACGATGCCGCATCGTTTGTGACCGGGGCCGTGATCCCGGTCGACGGCGGCCTCGGCATGGGACGCTGACCGACCACATCCGCCAACCAGCAAAGGAACCTTCCCTCATGGATCGTGCAACCGCACTCGAAGCGCTCACCAAGGCTGCGGTCGACGTCCTGTCCGTGACGGCCGACCAGGTCACCGAGCA
>DASRJN010000351.1:0-3296 GCA_035649455.1 Acidimicrobiales bacterium | reverse complement strand
GCCTCGAACGTGTCGCGTAGCGTGAGCGCGAAGGCGACCAGGTCGGGGTCGAGCGACTCGTCTGCGCCGATGGATCGGGCCAGGTCCCACGTGTGCACGGTGAGGTCCAGCACCCGCATCTCGAGCAGCTGGGCGCCGGTGTGCTCGCCGGCCGGGTGGTGGGCCGTGCAGGCCATCGCACCCGGTTCACGGATGGCTGCCTCCAGCTCGGCGGCGGTCGTGACGAATGACGACACCGGGTCGTCGCTCAGATGGTCGGCCGTGCGGGTGGCGTCGACTTCGTCGGCCGTGGCGCCGTGAAGCAGCATCGTGTAGCGGCGGTTGGCGCCCACGACGTGGTTCACGAGGGCCTGGACGTCCCATGCCGCGCAGGGGGTAGGAGCGGCCCACTGGTGGGGCCGGACGAGGCCGAGACGCTCGGTGAACCCGTCGCTCGCCCGGGTCAGCAGGGTGAGGGCCAGCTGGTCGTGGGCGGGAACACTGCCGTCCGCCGGATCGGCGTGGCGGCGGATGGCCCACGACTCGCCGACCTCGTTCGAGGCCTGGCTCGGTGACACGTTCGTCCGACTCTCGTCGTTGCGTCGATCGTGACGTTCGCGCATCGGTAGGTGCTCCGGTTCAGATGCTCGCGGGCGTGACTGGGGCGGCGGACTCGGCCGGCAATGGCTCGGTGGCACCTCGGAGCAGCGTCAGCGCACCCGCCCCGAGGCCAGCCAGCGCCAGCGCCGCGCCCACCGGAGGGAGTACGAACCCGACGATCGGGAACGCGCCCAGTGCGATCGCGGCCCACCGCGGCACCGCTCGCGTGGGCCACAGCGCGATGGCGAGCAGGCCGAAGCCGATCACCTGGCCGCCGATGTACACCACGAGCATCGCTGCGAACAGCGCATTGTGCTGGTAGTCGTTCACCAGCGCGATTGCGCCAGGATCGTTCGACGTCGCCGCCTCGTACACCAGGATGTCGTTGGCCAGCAGGAACATCCCGGCGAGCGTTCCCATGAAGGCGAGACCGGTCCCCACCGTCGCCGTTCGCGACTGCCGTGTACCGGCGATGGCGCCGACGAACAGGACGGCTGGAACGAGCAGCAGAAGTGGCGCGTCGAGCAGCAGGGCCCATCGCATCGCCGAGAGATCGCCCGCCGCATCGGCCACCTGAGCTGCTGCATCCCCGCCCGCGCTCACGGGAGTCAGCAATGCCTGTGCCAAGAGCGCAGTGGGGCCCACGACCAGGCACGCCACTCCTGTCCTGGTGATCAGTCTCGGTGTCATCTTCTCTCCTGTTCGCGTTGGGACGTGACCTCTGCTCTCACCGCCCGGTCGACGTCGGGAGGTGACGCGAGTTGCTGGAGGACGTCGCCGGCGGTCGGTGATGCGGACGGGTCCGCATGTCGGTGGACGACCTTCCACGCGCCGTCCTCGCGGTGAAAGATCGTGGTCACCCGCAGCGTGTACGCCGATGGTGGCCGCGCGTGGATGGAGGCAGTGGTGTGCTCGTAGGCGACGGTGTAGGCGAGGTCGCCGGCGGCGCCAGCCGCGATGACCTCGTTGTCGTAGGACGTGCAGTCGGAGAACGACGCGCCCAGACGCTGGAAGATCGGTTCGATCTCCGCCCAACCGGACCCGCCCATGACCGCGCCGAACAGGGTCACCCTGTCGTCGTGGGACCACATCGCGAGCCGTGGCCCGGCATCGCCGTTGTGCAGCGCCATCTCCGCCTCGCGCAGGCGCGGCATCGTCGCGGCGAGGAACGTCTCGGTCTGGTCCACCCTGCACCACCACCTCTATTAGATGCTCAGTCTAATTAAATAGATCTGGAGTATGATTCGAGCCATGGCGGCTGTCAAGCGACGTCCGTACCGGACCACCATTCGACGGGGGGACGCACCGGCGCTGATCTGCGACGCCGCCCACCGACTCTTCTCCGACAAGGGCTACCTGGCGACCTCGATCGAAGACATCGCCGCCGAAGCCGGCGTCGCCCGACCGACCGTCTTCACCGCTGTGGGCCCGAAGTCGACCATCCTGCGCGTCGTCGTCGATCAAGCTCTGGCCGGCGACGACGCACCGGTCCCAATCGCCGAGCGACCGTGGTGGCGAGAGGCCATCGAGGAGCCCGACGCCGTGCGTGCGATCCAACTCCATGCCCGCAACATGTGCCTGATCAACGAGCGCGCTGCGCCGGTGCTGCGCGCGCTGGAGACCGCCGCATCCGTCGACGCCGACGCCCGTGAGGTCTGGGAGCGCTTCCAGCAGCAGCGACGCGACGGCTTCAAGGAGGTCGCCGTGGCGCTGCGCCGCAAGTCGGACCGCGTGCGCTACGACGATGCCACCATCACCGACACGCTGTGGATGCTGACACCGGACGCCTACCTCCGGCTCGTCCGAGACGCCGGCTGGCCGCTCGAACGCTTCCAGGACTGGCTCACCGACGTCCTCCTCCGTCTCTTCCTCGACTGAACATGACAATCGCCTAGGCCCGTAGCCCTCCGCGGGGGTACCCGGCGGGTGGTAGACGCCGGGCTCGCCCCGGGGATTGGCCACGCAGACCTCCGCCTCCAGGCCGTCGGGGTCGCGGAAGAACAGGCTGAGGACCGGACCGAAGTCGGTCACGAAGCCGTCCGTGGCGCCCCGGGCCACCAGCCGCCGGCGGATCTCGTCGAACGCCTCGCCCGACGCGGCCTGCAGGCCCAGATGGTCGATGCGCCCGCGCGCGAACGCCGGGGTCTGACGCTCGGCCTCGGTATTGCCGTCCAGCTCGAACACATTGAGCGAGCTGGACGGGCCGACCTCGACGATCGAGATGCGAAAACCGTCGCCTTCGGTGCTGTCCATCGCCACCGTGGCGCCGAACACCTCGCCGTAGAACGCGTGCAGGCGGTCGGTGTCGGCTGTGAGCAGGGCGACGTGGTTCACGCCGTCGACGAGCATCACGCCACGCCGACCTGGCCGCGCACGGCGACGTCCGAGACGCCGAGTGACAGCAACGGCGCCGGGATCGGGTCGCCCACGACCTGGGCGAGCGCCGGGGCGAGGTGGTCGGCGAAGAAGCGGTCCGACTCCTCGCGGGACCGCCACACCGACACGACGGCAACGCCCCGCTCGGTCCGGCCGCGGATCAGCAGCACCAGCCCCTCCGGCTCGCGAGGGACCAGGGCGTCGACCTGGTCGAACAGGTCGAGGGTGTGGTCGGCTTCGGTGATCGTTGCGTAGGGCATCGTGTCCTCCTGGGTGAGTAGCTCACCCAAGAGGCGTTCCGTCGGGACGGAACGATGTTCCGCCGTCGACGGACCAGTCCA
>DASRJN010000350.1:0-8877 GCA_035649455.1 Acidimicrobiales bacterium | reverse complement strand
CGTGGTCGGCAAGGGCCTGCGGGCGGCGGTCGTCATGGGTCGGCTGCGCAGCTCGCTGCGGGCCAACGGGTACGCCGACGACCGCGACCCCGGTGCCGTGCTCGACCTGCTCGACAGCCAGCTGCGGCACTTCGAGCCGGGGCAGATGGCCACGGCCGTCGTCGCCTGCATCGACGCCGAGTCCGACCGCATCCACGTCGCGCTGGCCGGGCACCCGGCCCCGGTCCTGGCGCGCGGTGACGGACCGGGCCGCTACCTGGATCTGGCCATCGGGCCGCCGGTCGGCGTCGCCCCTCCCGGACCGCATCCGACGACGACGGTGGAGCTGCCTCCGGGTGCGGTCATCTGCTTCTACACCGACGGGTTGATCGAGCGCCGTGGCGTCCGGCTCGACGATCGCATCAGCCAGCTGTGCGATGTCGTCACCGCTGACCCGGTCGAGCAGGTCTGCAGCCGGGTCATGGCCCGGTTGATCGGCGACGAACGCGCCCAGGACGACGTGGCGCTGCTCGCCCTCCGCCGGACCACGCTCTAGTCACGCGGCAGCCGTCGCTCCATCCACACGAGGGTGCGGCCTGGCACCCGACGCGCACCCCACGAATCCGAGAGCCCGTCGACCAGGCGCAGGCCCCACCCACCGCCACCCGTGCTGGCTGCTCTCTGAACCGTATCGGCTCGGGCCCGAAGCCCTCGTCCTCGACCGCCAACAGCACCCGGTCCCCCGCAGCTCGACCGTCACGTCGATCCTTGTCCATGCTGTCCCACCACCTGCCGGGGTCCCGCACGCTGAGGACCACCTTGGCGTCGGGGTAGTGGGCCGCCAGCTGCCGCCAGGCGCGGGGACACGGGGTAGTCGACGCCGGCGCCGTAGCCGGCGAACAGGTCGTCCCACTCGGTGTGGCCGGTGGTGGCAAAGCGGTGCCACTTGGTGACGTGGGACCAGTGGTGGAGCAGGTCCTCCCCGTGGTGGTCGGCCCGAGCCCGAGGTCGTCGAGCGCCTGGCGCAACGAGAGGGTGCCGTGCGGCCGAAGCCCGCCCCGATCACCTACAACCCCAGCATCGCGACGAATGGTGTCGCCCGTCACCGCGGCCGCGCAACTCGTCGTCAGGCCGGCACGGGCCGGAAGGCGTCGCGGAACTGCTGGTTGAGGCCTTGGCTCGGCGCCCAGATGTCCTCGGGGGTCTGGAACAGCAGGGCGTAGCCCCGGCCGCCGGTCACGAACCCGAGGTTGGTGGCGTGCACGGTGGTCCCAGACCCGTAGGTGAACTCCCACACGGCCGCGTTGTAGTCGCGGTAGGTCGTGGGGCCGATACCCAGCTCCTCGTAGTTGGCGTGGTTCCTCGCGAAGACGACCGCCTGCTCCCGCCAATCCTGGGCCGGATCGTCCTTGGGCGTGTCGGTCCAGTCGACCCGGAGGTAGGAACCGGTGGCGGGGTCGCGGAAGTCGGTGATGGTGTCGGTCCTCGGCACCACGGACCAGCCCGGCGGGTGGGCGATGCTGTAGCGGCCCGAGGGGTCCTGGTAGGCGGTCCACCCCGCGGGGATCGTGGCCGCGGCTGCGGCGAGCGGCGCCGTCGTGGCGGGCGCCGTCGTGGCGGGCGCGGTGGTGGCGGGGGTTGCGGGCGCGGGTGGCGCGGTGGTGGCGGGCGGGTCATCGCCGGCGGGCGCCGGGGTGGTGGCCGTGGCCTCGTCGCCAGTGGTCTCCTCGCCGTCTCCATCACCGCGGGTGAGGGCGGACGCGGCCACGACGACCAGCAGCACCACGACGGCGGCGACGGCCAGCAGCGCGAGGCGGGAGCGGGGCTGCTCGCGCGGCCGGTACCTCCGCCGCGGCACGTCGTCGCCGCTCGGGGCCGCGGGCTGGGTCCCCCAGGTCAGCTCGGCCCGGGTGTCCCCGACGGCCTCTGCGGCCGCGGTGGGCGGCCGCCCGCTCTCGGCTCGGCTGGGCGGCACCTCGGGCGGGGTGGCGGGCACCACGGGGTCGTGCTGGGGCACGACGGGCGGCACCTCGGGTTCGGTCTCGGGCGCGACAGGGGACGGCTCCGGCTGTGGGACGACCGGCTGCGCGTCCGGCTCCGGCACGACCGGCGGCACATCGGGCTGGGGCCCAGGCACGATCGGCGGCGCCTCCGGCTCCGGCACCACCGGCGGCGCGTCCGGCTCCGGCACGACCGGCGGCACATCGGGCTGGGGCGCCGGCACGAATGGCGGACCGTCTGGCTCGGGCTGCCCCGGCAGGATCGGCGGCGCCTCCGGCTCCGGCACCACCGGCGGCACATCGGGCTGGGGCCCCGGCAGGATCGGCGGCGCCTCCGGCTGCGGAACGACCGGCGGCACATCGGGCTCCGGCGTCGACCCCGGCTCGCCCGGCACGACCGGCGGCGCCTCCGGCTCGGGCGCCGGCCCGGGTTCGCTCGGCATCGCCGGGGGAACGCCGGTCCGGGGCCCCTCGGGGGCAGGGCGGGGCACATCGGGCTCGGCCTCTCCCGTGGCCACGGCCGGCCCGAGATTGCCGGGGCTGGTCGGGGGGGCGGCCGGGACCGGGGGGAAGACCTCGGGCGCAGGGTCGGCTGCCTCCCGGACGACCGGGGGCGGCCCGACCGCGGGCAGGCGGGCCGTGCGCGTGCGGGAGCGCTGGCCCCGCGCCACCCGGGACAGCCCTGACCGGATCTGGCCCGCGTTGGGCCGCGCGTCCGGGTCCTTGGTCAGCAGCCTGGCGATGATCTCGGTCAGCGGGCCCACGTGCTGGACGGGCCGCGGCTCGCCGTGCACCACCGCCGACGCCGTCGCCAGCGCTGAGCCTGCATGGAAAGGGGGCTCGCCTTCGGTGGCGAAGTACAGCAGCGCGCCCAGCGACCACAGGTCCGTCGGCGGGCCGACCTCCGCTCCCTGGGCCTGCTCGGGCGACATGTACGACGGCGACCCCACGATCAGCCCCGTGGCGGTCAGCCGGGAGTCGTCCCGGATCGTGGCCACCCCGAAGTCGGTCAGCTTGGCCCGGTCGCCGGCCTGCACCATCACGTTGGCCGGCTTGACGTCCCGGTGGACGACCCCCACGGCGTGGGCGGCCTCGAGCGCGGTGAGAACGTCCAGCCCGATCCGGGCGGCCCTCGGGTGCGGGATCGGGCCGCCGTCGACCACGACCTGGGCCAGGCTGGGCGCATCGACCAGCTCCATCACCAGCCAGATCGACCCGGCCTCCTCGACCACATCGAACACGGTCACCACGCGCGGGTTGTTGAGCCGGGCCGCGGCCTTCGCTTCCCGCAGGGCCCGGCGGCGGACCCGCTCGACGTCCTCCTGGCCGGCCAGCAGCTCGACCTGCTTGACCGCCACACGACGATCGAGCCGGGAATCGATGGCCCGGAACACCGTCGACCTGCCGCGCCCGAGCGGCTCGCCCAGCAAATAGCGACCGGCCAGACGCGCCGCGGTCGTCGACGTCGACGCCTCCCTGTGCACCTCCATGCTTTCACCTCCCTCAGCGTGCGCCGCGGTCGTCCAGGATGTCGGAGGGATACCCGCGAAGAGGCCCGCTCGACCCTCACATCGAGGTCTGCCTGGTACTTCGAATTACAGGGCTGTAACTCGTCTCCGGGCTGGGGAACCTCAGGCCACGCGTCATGCGTGCAGCCGGGAACCGCTCTGGACGTCTGACCCCATATCGGCAGGTCAACCCGTACGGCGGCGAACGACCGCAGCCCAGCCGGAGCGCATGACGCGCATGCGGTCGGCCGGTTGTTCCCACCATTGCTCCCGCGGTCGGGGCCGGCGTCGCTGACTGCCCAGTGCGACATGGTCGCGCTCGGGACAGTCGAGCCCGCACCCCTCCGAGCCTCCGCAACGATGACGATGACCAGGTGGCGACTTTCTGCAGTCGCGCTGTCCCTTCTCTGCGACCGCATGCGGGGTGAGGGCGGGCATGCCGGCGCTCCCCGTCCCGACTTCGTGCTCCTCGACCTCAACCTGCCCGGGCGGGACGGCCGCCAGGTACTGGCCGAAATCAAGGCCGACCCAGAGCTCCGCCGGATCCCCGTCGTCGTGCTCACCGGCTCCAAGGCCGAGGAGGACGTCGTGCGCAGCTACGACTTCCACGCCAACGCGTACGTGACCAAGCCGGTCGACTTCCAAAGCTTCGTCCACGTGATCCGCAAGATCGACGAGTTCTTCATCTCGGTGGTACGGCTGCCCCCCAGCTGAGCGAAAGGCCGGGCCGCGCGGCGCCATCGAATAGCTCGCCGTCGAGGCTTGTCACGGCTCCGAACAACGGTGCTCGTGCGTACCGCCGTGTCTTGACGTAGGGCTCCGTGGACCGGGCGCTCCTGTTCTGCGCCCGTGTGCCCCGAGGGCGAGGTGTCGCCGCTAGCTGGCCCTGGGCGGCGGCGATCTCGACCTCGGGCACTCCGCCGGGAGCTTCGTGGGTGCTGGTCTGGTGCCCGAGTCGGGCTCCGCCGAACCTTCCCCCACGCGGACCACGCCGTACCGCCGGCGACGAGTTCCTCGGCTCTGATGTCCGGTGGGGACCGGCGATCGGTGACCCGAATCGCGCGACGTTGCCATTGGGCTCACTCGAACGACACCAGCGTTCACGCGTCATCGGCGGCGAGCACCACTGTCGGAGGCACCCGCGGGGTAGGGGACGGCCGATTGCGTGATTTCTTGGAGTACCGTTCGTGACACGTCGGGGAGGGACGATGGGGGGACCACACCAGGGCCGACCTGGCGACCGTCAGCACGAGCCGGACGAGGTCGAATTCCCGGGCGGGTCCGGTCTGGCCGCGCCCGCCGATCTCCCTGACATGTCTGAGCGGGTGGCCGCCGTGGTGCGGGCCTTTCAGGCCTTGCGCGAGGCCCGGCGCCTACCGGACCCGACGCCCACGATCACGCCGCCTGCCGGGACCGGCCTTCCCCCGCCGCCCGCGGGCCCGCCGCTACCGCGGCGGGTCAGAGGCGCCGGTACCGTGCGTCCACTCCGCCGTGCGGGGGACGCGGCACCGTCGCGCGGGGGCGCATCGGGGGCCGAAGCACCCCGGGCCAACGGGACCGGGCTCCCACCGGCCGTGGCACCACCGGCGAAGGGGGACGGGTCCACGCCAGGCGTTTCGGCGCCGGGTACCAACGACGGGCGGGTGCCGGTGACCGGCGAGGCATCCGCCGCCGACCGCGAGCGCCGGGACCCTGCGGACCCGGCCGTCCGCCCGGCCGAGCGCGCGGCGGCGGTGAGTGCGCTCGACGGGGTCCTCCTCGACCTGGCAGCGATGGCCGTCGCCGTGGGTGCGTTCGTGGCCCCGTGGGCGTGGATCATCACCGTCGCCGCGGCCGCCGTGGCCGGGGTCGCCGCCGCCGCATTCGCTCGCGGTAGGCCGAGCCCTCGGACGCTCGCCCGGCGGACGGGCCAGCGCGTCGCTGCATGGCTTCGCCCCCGCTCCCTGGTGTGGCTGCCGGTGTTGATGGCGCGGGTGTTGCTCGTGTCGATCGCGTTGCCCTTCGCCGCCGGCGCTGGGCGGTGGCTCGCCGAGCACGGGTCCGAGGGCGCAGTGGCCGCCGGCCGGGCCGCGGCCTGGCACCACGGGTTCCGAGTGGCTGCGGCGGGCATCTGCTTCCTGCTGGTCGCCGGCAGCGGCGCCGCCCATGACCGGCGCGTCAGAACGCTGCGCCGGTGGCTGCAACCGCTGGGTGCCCTGGGGGTCACCTCCCTCGTGGTCATGGCGGTGGTGCTCGTAGTTTGGACCCCGCTCCTCGCTCCCCGCCTCGGCGGCGGCCGCTTGGCCGGGGCCGACGGCCTGGCCTGGGCACCTCCGTCCCTCCGGGACGACGTTGACCGGGTGCGCGACGCCGTGGTGCGGGCCGAGTTGAGCGCCGCGACCGTGTGCCTGTCCGAGCGCCAAGACGTGCGCTGGGACTCGACCTACACCAGCGGGAACTCCGCGGAGGAGCGGGACGTCGCCACGCTCCGCACCGAGCAGGCCGATCCGGCGGCCGGCGAGGTGGCGACCGCCATCGTCGCCGTCCACAACCAACTTGCGCCCTGGGTCGAAGACATCGAAGTGGTCGCGGGCGATGCGTCGGTGGCGCGGATCGAGCGGCGGAGGCTGCCGACCTCCGCCCCGGTGGATCACGTCCCGTTGGGCGCTACTACCGCCGACTACAACCTGCTCAGCGACGGGCTCGCCAGCTTCGACCGCAACGTCGCCCTGCGCTGCTCCGCCGGCGCCGTCCTCTAGCAGGGTGCGGAAGAAGGGCCGTTGACGGGTAGGCGGCCTGGGGTGCCCGGGGCTGGTGTTCGCTGTGGCTTGCGGCGGGCGTGGGTGTGGTCCGTCTTGCTAGGTAATGCTGGCGTCGAGAGCGGTGATGCGCAGGAGGTTGTAGGTGGCGGTCGTGATGAGGAACCAGGCCCGGTTGCGTTGCCGGCCCCGGTAGCGGAGCTTGCGGCCGCCGGCGATGGTCTTGATCCAGCCGAAGGGTTCCTCGATGCGTGGCCGGATCCTTTGGCTTGTTCGATGCCCGGGGTGACGGGTGGTGCGCCTGTCGATCGCTGAGCGCCGGCGGTTGGTGTGTGGCGCGACGTGCGGGGTGACACCGAGGTCCCGGCACTGGGCGACGAAGGCTCTGGTGTCGTAGCCCTTGTCGGCGGCGACGGTGCGGCGGGCCCGGCCAGGCAGACGGGCGAGCAGCTCGATGGCGGTAGCCCGCTCGGCGTAGCCGTCGGCTTGGGTGAGCTCGGCGTCGACGATCAGGGCGTTGCGGTTCTCCATGAGCAGGTGGCCCGCATAACAGAGATGTGCCGGGGTGCCGGCGGACTTGCGGGCTAGCAAGGCTTCGGGATCGGTCGTGGAGCAGTGGGTCTGGTTACTGCGCTTCTGCCTGTGGAAGTCGACCTCGACGTTGCGGCCCGCCGGTGCGGCCGGCCCGTCGGGGCCGTCTTTGGGCTTGAAGCTCTTGGGCGACGCCCACGCCTCCAACAACGTGCCGTCGACGGTGAAGTGCTCGCTCGAGACGTAGCGGCGCAGCTTGGCCTGGCGGACCACCGCCGCGAAGAACCGGTCAGCGACCTCGGCTTCGAGCAGCCGGTCCCGGTTCTTGGTGAAGGTGGTCGGGTCGAAGGCCCTGGCATCGATCGGGAGATCGAGGAACCACTTAAACAGCAGGTCGTAGTTCAAGCGTTCGCAAAAGGCCCGCTCACTGCGCACTGAGTAGAGCGCCATCAAGATCGTCGACTTCAACAGCTGCTCGGGCGGGACGCTCGGCCGCCCGATCCTGGAGTACATGGCGTCCAGGTCGCCATCCATGTCGACGACGACCTCGTCGATGACCTTGCGGATCCGGCGGATCGGATGATCGATCGGGATCAGGTCCTCGGTGCTCAACGACGTGAGCATCGCCAACTGCTGCTCCGGCTTGCCTCGCATCCCCGCGGTCTACCGCACCCAGCGACCGATCGCGAGCACCTACATGGCGTTCTTCCGCACCCTGCTAGAGGGGCACGAGGGGCAGCACGCCCATCCAGATGGTAGGGACGCCGGCGGCCAGCGTGATGGCTCGGACTCGATCAGCGACACCAGCCCGGCGGGCGACACATCCGGGCAACCGGGGCCTGCGTCGGCGTCGCACCGCCGGAACGTCGCTCGTCAGCGTCGGATCGCGCGTCCATCGCGCTGTCGGCGGCCGCCCCGGCCCTTCGGATCAGCTCGCTGGCCCGGGCGACGAGGTGTCGTCGTCCAGGCAGTCCGGTGCATGTCGCTTGACTCGACTTCGACATGCCCGGCGGCGTAGATCCGGCGGGCGTCTACCAGATAGTCGGCCGACAAGTCCGCCACGACGTCCCGCATGAAGGAGACATCGTCAATCGACCTCCGCCACGCGTAGCCGCAGCACAGGCCGGCGTTGAACGTCGCTGACGTCCCCGTCCCCTGCGGGTACACGGCCAGGAAGCCCGCGGCGTCGGACTTCGCGCTCAGGCCGCTGATGCGGTTGGCGATCTCGGCACTGCCGCCGCTCCCATGCAGCACAAGCACTAGTGGGACGGCTTGGCTGCCGTCGTAGCTGGCGGGCACGTGGACGACGTAGGTCCGGTCCAGCCCGCCCGAACGGAGCGCGATAGGCAGGTCCATCCCGGGCTCCGCCGGAGCAGGCGTGGTAGTCACCGTCGCCCGGTCGTCGTCCGCGCGGACGATCAGCAGCGCCCCCACCCCGGCCGAAACGACGATGACGACCCCGACCATCACGATCAGCGTCGTCTCCCACCCCCGCGTAGCGATGCCAATGTGTAACCCATTCCACGGCGCCGTGGCGGTGTCCGCGTCACGGGATGCCAACCCCTGCCTCTCCCCTGCCGTGACGGGGATGCGGATCACCAGAGTTGGGGACTTCACGGTGGGCTGGGTGAGAGCCTGGTGTGGGACGACCAGCGGGGGTGGCTCTACTTCGTCGACTGCACAGCCCGGGCCGCAACAAGCAGCGGGGACCTGCGGCCCCGCCGGCCGCAGGCGATCGGCCGACATCAGTCCAGGTCAACGCTATGCGCCCCCTACGGAACCGTTTGTGACCGGTCGTCGGACGAGATCGCCCGTCATACCCGATCGGACGGTGGACGCCGGTGCGGCGTTTAGCGGCGCCGGCTGACCGCCGGTGGCTGGCTGGTCCCAGGGCGTCGACCGGGGTAGGCCGGGACCGTGATGGCGAGTCCTTCCCGGTCGGCGACGGAGGCGCGACTCGCGCGGCGTAGGGCGGCCCTCGAGCGACGCTTGTCGATGTCACCCGCCGGGCCGGCCCCGGGGCACCTGCGAGTGGCGACCTGGAACCTGAACTCGCTCCGAGCGAGGCTCGAGGCCGTCGGGGGCTTCCTCGAGCGGGCCGCTCCGGACGTGGTGTGCCTC
>DASRJN010000349.1:0-3274 GCA_035649455.1 Acidimicrobiales bacterium | reverse complement strand
CCTGGGTCGCCTTCGCCGGCGCCGTGGTGATGACCGGCCTCGTGATCGCCGGGATCTTCCACCTCGTGCGCCGCCCCAGCTGAGCGCGTCACAGTTCGGATGGTGGCCGGGACCCACGCCCCGGCCATCATCCGCGTCTAGCGGCGGTCGGCACGCCGGTGGAGGCCGGCGACTCGCTCGACCACTGGCACGTCCAGCGGGGGACCACCGCGGCGCTCGATGCAGACCGGGACGCCCGGATGGAGCTCGGCGTGTGCGGCGAGCAGCGCCGGCCAGTGCTCGCCGTCCTCGGGGAGGTTGGCCACCACGATGGCGTCGGCCTCGGCGGCGAGGGCGCAGGGGTGGCCCGCCAGGGCAGGGCATGAGGGATGCGGGCCGCGGGGCCCGGAGCAGCTGATGAACGCCAGCCCCGCGGCCTCACCCGCGGTGGCGCCTCGCCAGCGGCCGCCGGGCGCCTCGACCAGCACCCGCGGCCGGGCGGGGTCGGGCCGGCCCGGGCCACCTTCGGGCCACACCGGGGTAGAGCCGGCCGTCCCCACCATGAGCCGCAGGCTGACCCAGTCCTCGGACGGCAGGCTGGCGTAGCCCCGGGCCCGCAGCAACGTGAGCATGCGCGGGTTGGTCACCAGGACGTCGGCTTCGAGGTTGGGCACGCCCCGGGACGACGCCGCGGCGAGCAGGGTGTCGAGCAGGCGCGCCCCCAGCCCGCCCCGGCGGTCGGGGGCGACCACCATCCCCAGCTCGCCGTCGCCGTCGCTCAGCCGCTCGTAGTGGGCCTCGCCCACGATGCGGCCGCCGTCCTCGACGGCCACGACCCCGAACCCGCCCCGGCCCTCGACGGTGGCGAGTCGCTCGCAGAAGGCCCGGTCGGGCACGAAGGTGGAGAAGAAGCGCAGGTGGCGGTCCTCGTCGGACAGCGTCCGGTACAGCGCCACCAGGCCGTCCACGTCGCCGGGCGCGACGGGCCGGATCCACAGCTGCCGTCCTCCGGGTAGCACCACGCGGTGGTGGCCGGCGTCCTGGTCCGTCGTCGCCATGCCGGCATCGTCCGCTCCCGCTCGGGTCGCCCCATAGGGCCAAAGGCCCCGTCCTTGTCCTCTACCCGCGCTGCCCCACCCGTGCGCCTACTGAGGCCACAGCGGCGCCGGTTGCCCTTACCTCCGCGGCAGCCGGCGCCGCCTGACTACAGCGCCGACGCGGCGGGCTCGTGATGCCGGGCCTCGCTCTCGGCCCGGGCGTGGGCCGGGACGACCAGCACGGGGACCGGCGCGTGGTGGACCACGGTGGCGGTCACGCTGCCCTGGTGGATGCGGTCCCAGCCGGTGCGGCCGTGGTTGGCCAGCACGAGCAGGCCGGTCGGGTTCGACTGGTCGGAGGCGGCCGCGGCGAGGGCTGCGGCGGGGTGGTCATCGTGCAGCACGTCCCAGCCGTCGGCTCCGACGTCGTGGCCCAGCAGGGCCAGGCGTCCACCCTCGACGACGTCCCGGGGCAGGTCGTCGTCGAACGGGTCTCGGGGGCGATCGACCTCGAGCAGCCAGAGGGGCTCCTGCGTCAGGTCGGCCCAGGCGCGGGCCGGCGCCAAGGTGAGCTCGGAGACGTCCGAGCCGTCCACGCAGGCGACCACCCGGCCGGCGAAGGCCGGCGTCGTGACCCGCGGCCCGACCACCAGCGCGGGGCGGTCCAACACCCGCAGGAGCGCTTCGGCGATGCTGCCCATGATGGCCCGGGCCAGCCCGCCCCGGCCGTGCGAGGTCATGCACACCAGGCTGTCGGGCCCGAGGCCGTCGAGGATGGCGTCGGGGATGCTGTCCCGCAGCGCCACGGTGGTGGCGACGGTGACGTCGCCGCAGCGGGCGGCCAGCTTGGCCAGGTACGTCGCGACGGCGCCGGACTCGTCGGGGAAGCACCGGCTGAGCAGCCGCACCGGCACGCCCGTCCGGCGGGCGAGGTCGAGGGCCGGCCCGAGGGCGCGCTCGGCCGCGGGCGAGCCGTCCAGCGGGACGACGATGTCGCTGAAGGGCAAGTCGCTGAAGGGCAAGTCGCTGAAGGGGGTGTCCACGATCGCTCCTTTCAGTGTGGTACGCCCTGATCGTGCGCCCGCCTGCGGAGGCGCGGCAGGGCCGTAGGTCCCGATCTGTGACCTTCGGCCCTGTCGGTGCGGCAGTCGGGCGGCCGAGCATGGCGGCATGACGGCACAGCTCGACGTCCTGGTCATCGAGAGCCAACCCGGCGCCGCAACCGCGGCGACCGCGGCTCTGGAGGCCGCCGGCCACCGCACCACCACGTGCCACCCTGCCGAGGCGAAGGCCGCGTTCCCGTGCCGGGCAGTGATCGATCCGTCGGACTGCCCGCTGAACGCACGGCCCGCCGTGGCCCTGCTGGTGCGGGACGGCACCGTCGCGCCGGGGGTACGCGAGCAGGGCGCGAGCTGTGCCATTCGTGCCGGCATCCCCCTGGTGGAGGCCGGCCCGTCTGCCCTCGACCCCTACGAGCCTTGGCTGGCCGGGCGGGTCGAGGGCGACGACGGGGACGTCGTGGCGGCGTGCGAGGCTGCCCGGACCGCTGCGTTGGGGGCGCTCCGGAGGCGCATTCTCACGCTCGTGCGCCCCGGCCTCGCCGCCGCCCGCATCACCATGGCCGATGTCGCCTGCGGGATCGAGCCCCGGGGCCTGGGGCTGCACGTCCGCTTCGACATCGGCACCCCGGTGCCCGCCGGGCTACGCCAGGCCCTGGCCGTCCGCGTGCTCGACGCGGTGCGGGGCGGCCGCCAGCCCTACGAGCACGTGTCGGTGTCGGTCAACGACGGAGCTAAGCGGCGATCGCGCCCAGACCCAGCGCCACGATGGTCAGCCCCACCAGGATGAGGAGCAGAGGCCACACCCAGCGCAGGTACTTGCCGTAGGGCACGCGGGCGATGGCGAGGCCGCCCATGACCACAGCAGACGTGGGGGTGACCAGGTTCAGCAGGCCCGAGGCACTCTGGTAGGCGGTCACCACCAGGCTCCGGCTGGCGCCGGCGAAGTCGGCCAGCGGCGCCATGATCGGCATCGCCACCGTGGCCAGCCCTGACGACGACGGAATGAGGAACGACAGCGGCAGGAACAGTACGTACATCACAATGGCGAACCCGGCTTCGCCCACGTCGCCCAGCGCGTTCTCCGCCCAGTGCAGGACCGTGTCGGTGATCTCGCCGTTGTTCATGATCACCGTGATGCCGCGGGCGATGCCGATGATCAGCGCCACGCCCACGAGGTCGCGGGCCCCGTCCACGAAG
>DASRJN010000348.1:0-2459 GCA_035649455.1 Acidimicrobiales bacterium | reverse complement strand
AGATCGACCCCCCGCAGGATCTCGCCGCTGTCCGCCGAGTGGCCGTTCGAGCTCACGACGCGTACGTGCAGGTCCTCGATCTGGAACAGGGGAGTGGCGGACATGGCTCCAGTGTATTCGCACTACGCGGATAGGAGAAATACCTGTGGGCTTCGGCCGGGGCGGCGATAAGGTCCCGACGATGGCGGCTCCGGCAGTGCCTCCGGGCAGTCTGGTGACACTGGTGGAGGGAGCCGCCTTCTGCCTCAGCCGCCTCGACGGCGACATCGGCGGAGGCACCACCGGACTCTACGTGGCCGATCGGCGGGTGCTGTCACGCTGCTCCCTGCGGGTCAACGACGGGGTGCCCGACCCGGTCGACCACGTGCTCGAGGACCCCGCCTCCGCCACCTTCGTGTCGCGGGCCGCGGGCGCCTCGCCCCGCGACGCGGGCCCCATCGTGGTGCGGCGGCGCACGCTGGGCCACGGCCTGCGGGAGGACATCGACGTGCGCAACGTGGGCGCCGAGCCCACCTACGTCGAGGTCGAGCTGGCGCTGGACGCCGACATGGCCGCCGCCGCGAACGTGCGCGCCGGCCGGGTCGATGTCGACGAGGTCGAGCCCGTCTCCGGCGGGCCAGGCGAGCTGCTGCTGGTGCGGGGTCGGGGCACCACCCGGGTCGGCTGCCGGGTCACCGCCTCGCCCGGGGTGGTGATCGCGGGCGGCACGCTGCGCTGGGAGGCGATCATCCCGGCCCGCGGCACCCGCACGGTGACCCTGACCGTCGCCCCCATGGTCGAGGGGACCGAGCAGCTTCCCAGCCAGGTCGAGGCGAGCGGCAGCCGCAGCGAGTCGGCCCGCCGGCTGGCCCGCTGGCAGCGGGGCGTGCCCCGGGTGGCCAGCGACCACCCGCCGCTGGTGGCGGCGGTGCGCAGCAGCGCCCGCGACCTCGGGGCCCTCCAGGTGCTCGACCCCGACTTCCCTGAGCGGGCGGTCGTCGCCGCGGGCGCGCCCTGGCACCTGGGCCTGCACGGGCGTGACGCCCTGCTCACCGCGTGGATGAGCCTGATCGTCGACCCCGAGCTGGCGCTGGGCACGCTGGAGACCCTGGCGCGGTTCCAGGGCACCGAGGTCGACGAGCGCACCGAGCAGGAGCCCGGTCGCATCCTCGACCGGCTGCGCTTCGGGGCGGCGGGCTTCGGCACCGGCAGCCATGCCGTCACCTACGGCTCGGTCGACGCCACGCCGCTGTTCGTCATGTTGCTGGGCGAGCTGCGACGGTGGGGCCTGGCGCCCGAGGTGGTCGACCGCCTGCTGGGCCACGCCGATCGCGCCCTGGAGTGGATCACCGAGTACGGCGACCGGGACGGCGACGGCTACGTCGAGTACCAGCGGCCCACCGACCGGGGCCAGCGTCACCAGGGCTGGAAGGACTCCGAGGCGCCCATCCGCTTCCCCGACGGCCGCGAGGCCGAGGGCCCGCTGGCCCTGGCCGAGGTCCAGGGCTATGTGTACGCGGCCTACGTGGCGCGGTCCCACTTCGCCACCGAGGCGGGCGACGCCGCCGCGGCCGAGCAGTGGCGGGCCCGGGCGCTGGCGCTCAAGGCCGCGTTCAACCGCGACTTCTGGGTCGAGAGCACGGGCTGGTTCGCGCTGGCGCTCGACGGCGACAACCAGCCGATCCCGTCCCTGGCCTCGAACGTGGGCCACTGCCTGTGGACCGGCATCGTGGACGAGGACAAGGCCGCGGTGCTGGTCAAGCTGCTGCTGTCGGACGACCTGTTCTCGGGCTGGGGCGTGCGCACGCTCGCCGCCTCCATGGGCGGCTACGACCCGCTCGGGCTGCACACGGGGGCGGTGTGGCCCCACGACAACGCAGCCTGCGCCGCGGGCCTGGTCCGCTACGGGTTCGTGGAGGAGGCCCACCGGCTGGTGCTCGCCCAGCTCGACGCGGCCCAGGCCGCGGGCGGCCGGCCCAGCGTGCTGTGCGGCTTCGACCGGGAGGACGTGCGGGCGCCCGTGCGGTTCCCCGACGACTGCGAGACCCGGGCGACGTCGGCTGCCGCCCCGCTGTGGCACCTGCGCTCGCTGCTGCGCCTCGATCCGTACATCCCCCAGGGCAAGCTGTGGCTGTCGCCGGTGCTGCCCGAGGCCATGGGCCGGTTGCGGGTCGAGCGCATCCCGCTCATGGGGGGCACGGTCACGGTGACCGTCGAGGGCGACCGGGTCGAGGTCGAGGACCTGCCGCCGGGCGTGGAGATGATCGCGGAGCCGAGGAGGCCCTTGGCCCGCGGGGCCTGACCGGGCTATTGTCCACTAATACACTCGGAATAGTGGGTAAAGCTCTTGCTGGAGGTCAGGGTTCGTGCGGCGCTTGCTCGTGTTCGCCCTAGCCGGGCTGATCGGCCAACTCGTGGACGGCTCGCTGGGCATGGCCTTTGGGGTCACCACCTCTACCGTGCTGCTCTCCAACGGCTTC
>DASRJN010000347.1:0-16055 GCA_035649455.1 Acidimicrobiales bacterium | reverse complement strand
GGCGGGTTCGACTTCATCCGCGACCTGGGCGCCCAGATGCCCATGCGCACCATCGGCATGCTGCTCGGCATCCCCGAGCAGGACCAGGAGGCCATCCGCGACCGCATCGACGACGGCCTGCGCCTGGAGGAGGGCACCATGCCCGACTTCGACGCCGCCCGCGCCGAGGGCCACTCCGAGGTGTTCGAGGCCTACCTCGACTGGCGGGCCGAGCACCCCTCCGACGACCTGATGACCGAGTTGCTGACGGCCGAGTACGAGGACCTCGACGGCGAGCGGCGGCGGCTCACCCGGGCCGAGGTGCTCAGCTACGTCGGGCTGATCGCGGCGGCCGGCAACGAGACCACCACCCGGCTCATCGGCTGGACCGGCAAGGTGCTGGCCGAGCACCCCGACCAGCGCCGCCAGCTGGTGGAGGACCGCAGCCTGATCCCGAACGCCATCGAGGAGCTGCTGCGGTACGAGCCCCCGTCCCCGGTGCAGGGCCGCCTCGTGATGCGGGACGTCGAGCACTATGGGCAGACCGTGCCCGAGGGCAGTGCCATGCTGTTCCTGAACGCCTCGGCGAACCGGGACGAGCGCCACTTCCCTGACGGCGAGAGCTTCGACATCCACCGGAAGATCGACCACCATCTGACCTTCGGCTACGGCCTCCACTTCTGCCTCGGCGCGGCCTTGGCCCGGCTGGAGGGGCGGGTGGCGCTGGACGAGGTGCTCGAGCGCTTCCCCACCTGGGAGGTCGACTGGGACCACGCCGTGCAGGCCCGCACCTCGACCGTCCGGGGCTGGGAGACACTCCCGGTCCTGACGCCCTGACCACCCATCTAGGATCGGTCGCATGACCCTGCTCCCCACCCGGGTCGGTGTCGTCGGCTGTGGCCTGATGGGCTCCGGCATCGCGGAGGTGGCGGCCCGCGCCGGTCGCGACGTCGCGGTGGTCGAGTCCGATGCGGTGGCCGCCGAACGTGGCCTGGCCCGCATCGAGCGCTCCCTGGCCACCGCGGTGGACCGCGGCAAGCTCTCCGACGAGGAGCGCACCGCCGCCCTGGCCCGCATCGACGTGTCCCACGACCTCGACGCCCTGGCCGACCGCGAGCTGGTCATCGAGGCCGTGTTCGAGGACGAGGCGGCCAAGGTGGCGGTCTTCGAACGGGTCGACAAGATCGTCGACGCCGACGACGCCGTGCTGGCGTCCAACACGTCGTCGATCCCGATCATGAAGCTGGCCATGGCCACCCGGCGCCCCGAGTCGGTGGTGGGCCTGCACTTCTTCAACCCGGTGCCCGTGCTCAAGCTGGTCGAGCTGGTGCCCTCGCTGCTGACGTCGGGCGCGACGATCGAGCGGTCCGAGCAGTTCGCGGTGGAGGCGCTGGGCAAGCGGGTGATCCGGTCCCAGGACCGGGCCGGCTTCGTGGTCAACTCCCTGCTGATCCCCTACCTGCTGTCGTCGATCCGCATGCTGGAGTCCGGCTTCGCCACCGCCGAGGACATCGACGCCGGCATGGTGGAGGGCTGCGCCCATCCCATGGGCCCGCTGCACCTCACCGACCTCATCGGCCTCGACACCACCATGGCGGTGGCCGAGTCGCTCTACGAGGAGTTCAAGGAACCGCTGTACGCGCCCCCGCCGCTGCTGTCGCGCATGGTCGACGCGGGCCTGCTGGGACGGAAGACGGGTCGCGGCTTCTACGACTACCAGCGGGCCTAGCCCGGTCGGGCTACTGTCGGATCAGTATTCGAACACTCGTGTCACTTTTGGGTTGACACGCCAACGACAGCACCCCGGGGGGAGCCGTGTTCCGATCCAGGCGGGTCAGCGTGGTGGGGACGTTCCTGGTGCTCGTCCTCGCGGCAGGCGCATGCGGCAACTCGGGCGACGACGACGCCTCGCCCGACACGACCGCGCCGGACAGCCAGGCCGCCTCCGAGGGCGGCGAGAGCCATCGCGACGAGTTCGTCGAGATCTCGGGCGTGCCTGGGGTGACCGACGACGAGATCACCTACTCGGTGATCGCCACCAAGAACAACAACCTGCTCGGCACCTGCATCCTCGACTGCTACGTCCAGGGCATCGAGGCCTACTTCGCCTTCCGCAACGACGAGGGCGGCATCTACGGCCGCGACCTGGTCCTCGCCGACCCGATCGACGACGAGCTGGCCCAGAACCAGGCCCGGGCCCTCGACGTGATCTCGGCCAACGATTCTTTCGGGAACTTCAATGCCACCCTGCTGGCCACCGGCTGGGGCGACCTCGACCAGGCCGGCATCCCGGTCTATGCCTGGGGCATCAACGCCAACGAGGCGGCCAACCGGTCCCACATCTTCCCCAGCGCGGTGATCCGCTGCGCGGACTGCACCGGCCGGACGGCGTCCTATGTGGCCCAGCTGGCGGGTGCGCACCATGCCGCCCTGCTCGGGTACGGCGCCACCGAGAACTCCAAGGTCTGCGCCCAGACCGCCGCCAAGTCGGTCGAGACCTACGCCGAGGACAGCGGCGTCGACGTCGTCTACAGCAACGACGACCTGGCGTACGGCCTGCCCAACGGCATCGGGCCCGAGGTCACGGCCATGAAGCAGGCGGGTGTCGACTTCATCTCCACCTGCATCGATCTCAACGGCATGAAGACCCTGGCCGAGGAGCTGCAGCGCCAGGGCATGGACGATGTCACCCTGCTCCACCCCAACACCTACAACCAGCAGTTCGTGAAGGACAACGCCGACCTGTTCGAAGGCGACTACGTCGGCGTGGGGTTCCGGCCCTTCGAAGCCGACAGCGAGGGCACCGAGCAGGCCGACTTCATGGAGTGGATGGAGCGCCAGGGCGACGAGCCCTCCGAGCTCGCCATGGTGGGCTGGCTCAACGCCTCGCTGGCCTTCGAGGGCCTGCTGGCCGCCGGCCCCGACTTCGACCGGGACAAGGTCACGGCCGCCACCAACGCCATGACCGACTTCACCGCCGGCGGGCTGCTCGAGCCCATCAACTGGGGCGAGGCCCACACGCCCTACACCCAGGCCACCCGCGACGAGGACAGCGGGCAGGAGTGCACCGCCCTGGTGAAGATCGTGAACGGCGAGTTCGAGACCGTGGCGCCGCCCGACAAGCCGTGGGTGTGCTGGAGCAACACCGACCTCGACTGGGCCGAGCCGGAGCCCACCGGGTTCTGATGACCCGAGCCTTCCCGGCCCGGTCATGATCGTCGCCGCCTCCATCGGGGAGGACCTGTTCCGCAGCGTGCTGCAGGGCATGCCCCCGGGGACGGCCTACGCGCTCATCGCGCTGGGATTCGTCCTGGCCTACAAGACCAGCGGCGTGTTCAACCTGGCGTTCGGGGCGCAGGCGTACATCTCGGCCGCCATGTACTTCCAGGCCCGCACCGAGTGGGACTGGGGCATCGTGCCCGCCTTCGTGCTGTCGGTCCTGGTGCTGGCCCCCGCCATCGGGCTGGTCCTGGAGCGGCTGATCTTCCGCCATCTCCGGACCAGTACGGCAGTGTCCAAGCTGGTGGTGGCCATCGGGCTCACCGTGGCGCTGCCCAGCCTGTTCGGGGTGATCGTGGGCTTCGATCCGGTGGCGGGCCGCACCCCCGAGGGCATCGTGCCCGACGGCGCCGACGTCTTCTACGACCCGTTCGGCGTGTACCCCTTCAGCCGCAACGAGCTGGTGGGGATGGCGGTCGCGCTGGTGGCCATGGCCGCGCTGGCCGCGCTGTTCCGCTACACCGATCTGGGGTTGCGCATGCGGGCCGTGGTCGAGAGCCACCGCATGACCGAGCTGGCCGGCATCCGCGCCGAGCGGGTCTCGGCGTTCTCCTGGGCGCTGTCCAGCCTGTTCGCGGGCCTGGCCGGTGTGCTGATCGCCCCCCGCTTCAACACGCTGGCGGCCGGTGACTTCTTCAACCTCATGGTGGTCGGGATCGCGGCAGCCGCGGTCGGCCGGCTGGTCAGCCTGCCCCGGGCCTTCTTCGGGGGCCTGGGCCTCGGCGTCCTGATCGCGCTGGCCAACACCTTCCTGCCCCGGTGGTCGGGCGACCACCCGCTGCTGGGCCAGATCCAGGAGAACGTCACGCCGGCCATGCCGTTCCTGGTGCTGTTCGGCCTGCTGGTGCTGTGGCCCGCCATCCGCCAGTCCCGGGAGCTGGCCGACCCGCTGGCCGGGGTCGACCCCCCGCCGCCGTCGCTGGCGGCCACCACCCGCAGTCAGCTCCTCACCCGCATGACCTGGGTGGCGGGCGTGCTGTTCCTGGTGCTCACCGGGTGGGTGGTCTTCACCAAGGCCGACGCCTCCTGGCTGTTCCTGGTCACCCAGGCGGTGATCATCGCCACCATCTTCCTGTCCATCACCGTGATCACCGGCATGGCCGGTGAGATCTCGCTGTGCCAGGGCACGTTCGCGGCCATCGGCGGCTTCGCCGCCTTCCAGCTCACCGACCGCTTCGACATGTCGGTGTTGCTCGCGGCGTTCGTGGGGGCGGTGATGGCGGCGCTGGTCGGTGCGCTGCTGTCGCTGCCGGTGGCGCGCCTGGGCGGCGTATGGGTGGCCATCGCCACGCTGGCGTTCGCCTATTTCTTCGACTCGGTGATGATCAAGTTTCCCTGGGTGGGCGGCGGCGACACCTCGATCCTCCAGGGCACCCGGGTGCCGCGGCCCACCATCGGGCCGTGGGACCTGGCCGACGACAAGAAGTTCCTGGTGCTGGCCATCATCGTGCTGGTGGTGGTGGCGGTGGCCGTCATCCAGATCCGGGAAGGGACGGTGGGCCGCACGCTGCGGGCGGTGCGGGGCAGCGAAGTGGCGGCCGCGTCCATCGGCATCTCGCCCGCCCGGGCCCGGCTGGTGGCGTTCGCGGTGTCGGCCTTCATCGCGGGGCTGGGCGGCGCGCTCTTGGCCATGCACCAGGAGAACGTGAACTACACCGCCAACTTCGCGCCGTTCGTGGCCTTGTTCTGGCTGGTGATCGTGGTGTCGCTGGGCTCCCGCACCGTGGAGGGGGCGATCCAGGCCGCCATCGGCTTCGCGCTGTTCGACGCGATCGTGCTCAAGGGCGCGCTGTTCGAGTGGCTGCTGCGTGACCCGGACCGGGTCCCGTGGTTCATCCCGCTGTCGCCGGCCTGGCGCTTCATCCTGTTCGGCCTGGGCGCCATCCAGTTCGCCCGCCATCCCGAGGGCATGGTGGAGTTCGGCAAGCGCCGTGCGCACCGCCGGGTCGAGGGCTGGCTGGCCCGGGTCGGGGGGAAGGGCGGCGACGGCAGTGGCCCGCCCGCGGACGCCGAAGAGCCCGCCCCGGTCGGGGAGACGGTGGGATGACCGCGCCGGTGCTGGAGGCGCTCGGGGTCACCCACTCCTTCGCGGGCATCAAGGCGCTGGACGACGTCTCGCTGGCGGTGGAGCCGGGGGAGCGGGTAGGGCTCATCGGCCCCAACGGGGCGGGCAAGACCACCTTCTTCAACTGCGTGCTCGGGGTGCTGCGACCCGATCGGGGCACGGTCCGCCTGGCGGGCGAGGACGTCTCGCGCCTGCCCGTGTACACGCGGGCCCGGCGGGGGATCGGCCGGTCGTTCCAGCGCATCGAGCTGTTCCCCGACACCACGGTGCGCGACCACCTGCTCATCGCCGAGCGCACCCGCCGGGGGAACGGCCGCCTGTGGCGCGACCTGCTCGGCCTGGGCCGCCCGGGGCGCGACGAGCTGGCCGCGTGCGACGAGGTGCTGGGCCTGCTGGGCCTCGCGGACCTGGCCGGCGAGCCCATCGAGCACCTCAGCCTGGGCCAGGGCCGGCTCGTCGAGGTGGCGCGGGCGCTCATGACCCGGCCCCGGCTGCTGCTGCTGGACGAGCCGTCCTCGGGCCTCGACCGCCGCGAGACCGCCGACCTGGCCAAGACCCTGCGGGAGGTGCAGGCCGACCAGGGCTTCGCCATCCTGCTGGTGGAGCACGACGTCGAGCTGGTGGCGGGCTTCACCGAGCGCTGCTACGTGCTCGACTTCGGCACGCTCATCGCCGAAGGCCCGACCGCCGACGTCCTGGCCAGCCCCGAGGTCCGCCACGCGTATCTCGGGGAGGTGGTGGACGCATGACCGCGATCCTGGTGCTGGACGACGTCCACGCCGCCTACGGTCCGTTCAACGCCCTGTTCGGCGTATCGCTCACCGTCGGGGAGGGCGAGGCGGTGGCCCTGCTCGGACCGAATGGCGTCGGCAAGACGACAGTGGCCCGCGTGGCCACCGGCCTGGTGGCCCCGAGCGCGGGCGCGGTGCGGGTCGCGGGCGAGGACCTGACCAGGGCGCCCGCCTACCGCTTCGCCCGCGCCGGCATCGCGCACGCCCCCGAGGGCCGCTCGGTGTTCGCCTCGCTCACGGTGCAGGAGAACCTGCGCCTCGCCTTCCGCCGCTCGAAGGGCCGAGCGGGCGTGCCCGCCGCCCTGGAGGCGGCGTTCGCCCAGTTCCCGGCCCTGGCCCGCCGCCGCGGCCAGGTGGCCGGCACCCTGTCCGGCGGCGAGCAGCGCATGCTGTCCCTGGCCCGGGTCCTGGTGGAAGCCCCCCAGCTGCTGGTGGCCGACGAGCTGTCGCTGGGCCTCGCCCCCATCGTGGTGGACGAGATCTACCAGGAGCTGGTCCGCCTCCGCTCCGAAGGCACCGCCCTGCTCATCGTCGAGCAACAGGTGACCCACGCCCTGCAGCTCTGCGACCGCGCCGTCCTCCTCGACCGCGGCACGGTCAGCTGGGAGGGCCCGGCGTCGGAGGCTCACCAGCGGGTGGCGGAGGGCTTCCTCCCGGTAGGAACCCCACCGCCTGGATAGCGGCCTGCGCGGCGCGGCGGGCGGCCAGGGAGGCGTCGCGTCCCATGCGGAGCAGGCCGGCGATGCGGCCGGGGTGGCGCGCGAAGTAGCGGGCGACTGCGGCCGGGTCGGGACGGCCGTCGGCGCGGGCGAGGTGGAAGACGTCGTCGTCGACGGTGCCATCGGTGGCGCGGTCGCTGATGGCTCGGACCACGGTCCACGGGACCCCCCGGGCCTCGCAGGCCTGGGCGATGGCGGCGGTCTCCATGTCCAGCGCCACCACGCCCTGGGCGCGCAGGGCGGGGAGCTCGGACGCGGGGGTGATGACGTCGGTGGTCCAGAGGGCGCCGTGGGACTCGCCGGGGCCGAGGGGCTGGTGGCGGTGCTCGCGCCCGGTGGCGTGGTCGATCACGCGGTCGGGGCGGATGACCGTGCCGATGGGGGTCTCGTCGTCCACCGCGCCGGTGATGCCCACCACGAGCACGTGGCTCGGGGTCATGGCGTCGAGCAGCCGTTCGATGCCCTCGGTCGCGAGCCGGGTGCCCATGCCGGTGACGATCGCCACCGCCGGCCGGTCGGCCACCGTGCCGCTCCAGCCCGGGCTGCCCGCGACCGTGGTGTGGCGGAGGCCGAGCCGCGTGGTCAGCGCCTTGGCCTCCATGGGCATGGCGCATACGAAGGCGATGGGACCGTCAGCCATCGCAGTGCTCCGGGGGCGGCACGTCGAGGGCGGGGTTGCGGTCGAAGAAGCCGCTGGGCACGAGCATGAACCCGGTGGTCTCCACCGGCATGACCGGCCAGTCCTCGGGCCGCGGCACGTGGGTGAGGCCGAACGTGTGCCACAGCACCACCTCGGTCCCCACCAGGGACCGGTCGGCTGCGGTCCACGCCGGCAGGCCCGCCCCGCCGGGATGCTGGCTGGGGAAGTCGCCGGCCGCCCGCCGCTGGTCCGGGGCGTAGGGCGTGACCCACAGGTTGCGGGTGGCGAAGGCGGCCCGGGCCGTCACGCTGGCGTCCTCGCCGGCCAGCAGGGTGGGCGTGGCCCGGGGGATCAGCCGGTAGGCGACCGGCTGGCCCAGTCCGTTGCGCACCGCGGGGTTCAGGATCCGCCAGGTGCGGCTGCGGGCGGGATCGGCCGACCGCTGCGCCTCCCGCTCCGACGCCAGGCGGGTGGCCGCCGGGGCGAAGCCGTTGGACCACGGGTTGCCGTCGCCGGGCGGCAGCGGCACCACGTCCACCTCCTCGACCTCGTTGACCGGCCCGTCCACCGCGGGGTCGAGCCGGGCGCAGAACAGGTGCTGGTGGACCGGCGCGGCCACGCCCGGGGCCACCAGCGGCGAGGCCGGGTCGGTCGCGCCGTCCGCCACCGCGGCGGTGGACAGGATGCCGGTGAGCTTGACCTCGAGCTCCAGCGAGCCGTCCTGGTACATGTACCAGTAGAAGCCGTAGTCGTAGTTGCCGACGGTCGAGATCGACGACACGACCATCCGCCGCCGCCGGCGCACCTCGGTGCGGCCGCCCACATAGTCGAGGTGCTTCCAGCCGATGCCCACGTCCTCCTCGTGCAGGCAGATGGCATGGGT
The DNA here is from genome assembly GCA_035649455.1 of Acidimicrobiales bacterium. Taxonomy (GTDB): domain Bacteria; phylum Actinomycetota; class Acidimicrobiia; order Acidimicrobiales; family VFJN01; genus ZC4RG19. The sequence goes on along the minus strand of DASRJN010000347.1, from coordinate 7,699 downwards.
CATCGTGTTGGCCTCGCCGTTCTCACCGGCCACCACCGCGTCGAGGTAGCGGATCTCGCCCAGGCAGTCACAGCCGAGGGTCAGCGAATTGGCGAGCCGGCCGAGGCCCCACTCGCCCACGTCGAAGGCGTTCTGCCAGCCGTGCCCGGGCCTGGGGTCGCCGTAGGGCACGACCATCTCGCAGATCGAGGCCCGGCGTAGCACCGAGCGGCCCCCGTAGGCGACGTCCCGCAGCACGATGCCCTCCAGCGGGTCGAGGCTGACGTGCAGCGACCAGCCCTGCCAGCTCAGCTCGTGGCCGTCGATCTCGAAGCCCACACCGTCGGGCTGGCTGATGACCAGCGGCGCCAGGCCCGGCCGGGCGGGGTGGTCCTCGGGGAAGTAGCTGCCGGGATCGGTCGGCATGGGGACGGGCCCGGTGTCGATCACCTCCAGCACCTCGCCGGTGGCCATGTCCACCAGCGCCTGGAGGCCCTCGATGGGCCGGGCGTAGCCGTTGTCGCCCTCGTTCTCCCGGTAGTAGGGCAGGCAGTGCGCCACCCGCCGGCCCTCCTCGGCCTGGTTGCCGAAGTTGCCGGCCGGCCAGGGGTCGACCTGCACCTTGGACACGTCGTCGATGCCCCGGGCCGCCAGCGCGGCGACGAAGGCCGGGTGCTCGCGCACGGCCAGGATGGTGACGAGGCTCTCGCCGAACCCGAGCGGGGGCCGGACGCCGTCGTGGTCGACCCAGCCGGCCACCTCGCCGGTCCCGAGGTCGACGGTGGCCTCGACCAGCGCGGCCTTGGGCCCGGGGACGGCCACCACGCGGGCCCGGCGACCGGACACGCCGGGGCGGCGGGCGTCGTCGATGGTGACGGTCGAGAACCAGGCCCCGTCGCCCAGGTGCCCGTGGGCGCGCACTGCGGCCACCGCGGCGGTGATCTCGTCGGGGGTGAGCGGATCGAGCGGGTGGGTCATGGCTACCCCTTAGCGGGAGGGATCGAGGACGACCTTGACGGCGCCGCTGTCCGCCTGGTCGGCCAGGGCGGCGAACGCCTCCCGCCAGGCCGACAGGCCGAACGTGTGGGTGACGAGGCCGGCTAGGTCGACCCGGCCGGTGGCGGCGAGGTCGAGGTAGTGCTCGATGCCGTGGCGGCGCACGCCCTCCACCTCCTCGACGCCGAAGGCGTTGGAGCCGACCCAGCTGATCTCCTTGAAGTACAGCGGGCTCCACTCCCAGCGGCCGGGAGGGTGGACCCCGCTCTTGACCAGCGTGCCCCGGGCCCGGAGCACCCGCACCTCGACCTCGAAGGTCTCGGGCTTGCCGATCGTGTCGTAGGCGACGTCGACGCCGCCCGGGTGGCACATGGGTAGCCCGTCGAGGCCGTCCATGGTGGGGCGCAGCACGCCACCGCACCAGGCGGCGAGGGTCTCGACCAGCTCGGCTTGGCTCGCCAGGCGGAACACTGCGTGGGCCCCGAGCCGGTTGGCCAGCGCGGCCTGGGCCTCGTGGGCGGCCACGGCGCCCACCTCGACGTCGGGGTGCAGGGCCCGCAGGACGGCGACGGCGCAGCAGCCCAGCGCGCCCGCGCCCCACACCAGCACGCGGCCGCCCGGCGGCGGCGGGTGCCGGGTCACGCTGTGGAGCGAGACGGCGAAGGGGTCGGCCAGCACGGCCCGCTCGTCGTCCAGGATGTCGGGCACGGGGAACAGCATGGACGAGTGCGCCGGCATCAGCTCGGCGTAGCCGCCGGTGGCGTCGCTGGCCACCCCGGTGTGGAGGCCCGGGCTGATGGGTCCGGTGGTGAAGCTCCAGCACAGGCTGTAGTCCCCGGCCTGGCACGCAGGGCAGCGGGGTGTCACCCCGCGGGCCGCGCACGCGAGCCAGGGGTTGAGCACCACCCGCTGGCCCACCTCGAAGCCCCGCGCCTCGGGCCCCAACGCGACGACGTCGGCCACCACCTCGTGCCCCATGACCTGGGGAAACGAGCACAGCCCGCTCAGCGCGCTGTCGGTGTCACCCTCGAAGTCGCCCAGCACCTGCTTGGCGTCGGAGCCGCAGATCCCGGTGAGGCGGGGCCGCACCACGAGCCAGTCGGGGCGCAGCGGCCGGGCGTCGGGCAGGTCCCGCAGGGCGCACGGCGCGGCGGCCAGGCCGCGGAGCAGGCGATTGTCACCGGCGTCCGGCGGCGGGTCCCAGGGGTCGGGCCGCGTGCCGTAGACCAGTGCCCTCACCGCCGCCGCCGGTCTTCCGCCAGCTCCCGGGTGAAGCTGCGCCGTGTCCCCCAGCGGAACAGGGGCGGCATCAGGTGGCGGATCGCCACCGCGGGCCGGAACGCGCCCGGCACGTACTGCTCGTGGCGGTCGCCCTCCACCGCCCGGATGACGGCTCGAGCCACATCCTCGGCGGGCACCGGCTTCGGGCGGGCGCGGTCGTACGGGTGGCCGCGGGCGGCCCCGAAGTCGGTGGCGACCGGTCCGGGGTTCACCAGCGACACGCCGATCCCGTAGGGCTCCAGCTCGACCACCAGCGCTTCGGTCAGCCCCACGCCCGCGAACTTGGTGGCCGAGTAGATGGCCTCGAAGGGCGAGCCGATGCGCCCGGCGATGGAGCCGATCGTCACCAGGTGGCCCCGGCGCCGAGCCACCATGCCCGGCACCACGGCCCGCAGGGCGTGGACCGTGCCGAGCACATTGACCCGCACGATGCGCTCGGCCTCCTCGGCGCTGAGGTCGGCGAAGGCCCCGTACGCGCCGATGCCGGCGTTGGCCACCAGCACGCCGGTGGGCCCGAGGGCGGACTCCAGCCGGCCGATGGCCGACGCCAGCGCGTCGGGATCGGCCACGTCGGCTACCGCGTAGCGGGCCTCCCCGCCGATCCCCGCGACCACCGTGCGCAGGTCGTCCTCGTTCCGGGCGATCAGCCCCACCCGGGCGCCCCGGTCGGCGGCCGCCTCGGCCACCGCGCGCCCGATGCCACGCGATGCGCCGGTCACGATGGTGGTGGCGCCGCCCCACTGCACGCCGGCGACCGTAGCGCAGACCTGACACGAGTGTTAGGAACAGCGCATGGTGACGACGCCGCCGCTGCACGACCCGGCATGGTGGGCCGGGGACCCTTACCCGGAGCTCGCCGCGCTGCGGGCCGAGGACCCGGTCCACCGCTACGAGGGCGAGGCCGGCGAGCTGTGGATGATCACCCGCCACGCCGACATCCAGGCCATCGCCAAGGACCCGGCCACGTTCAGCTCGGCCCGGGGCGTGCTGCTCACCGACCTCACCCGGCCGGCGCTGGGCACCTCGATCGTGAGCCTCGACCCGCCGCGCCACGGCCGCCTCCGCCGCCTGGTCAGCCCCAGCCTCAGCGTGCGGCGGGTGGCCGACCTCGAGGACCGCGTGCGGGCCATCGCCCGTGACCTGCTCGACGCGGTCGACCCCACCGGGGTGGTCGATGCGGTCGCGCGTTTGGCCAGCCCCCTGCCCATCATGGTCATCGCCGAGCTGGTGGGGGTGCCTCAGGAGGACGCGGACCGCTTCCACCAGTGGTCCGATGCCGCCATGGCCGCCACCGACGGTCTGACCGCCGAGGTCACGATGTTGCTGGGGGAGCTGTACGGCTACATCGCCGACCACGTGCGGGCCCGCTACGCGGACCCGGCGGACGACCTGGTGTCGGTGCTGGCCCACGGGCGGGTCGACGGCGAGGCGCTGGGCGACGACGAGATCAACATGTTCGTGCTCACCCTGCTCGTGGCGGGCAACGAGACCACCCGAACGCTCGTCTCCAACGGCCTGCACGCTCTCGCCTGCCATCCCGACCAGCGCCGGCGGCTGGTGGACGATCCCGCGCTCATCGGGTGTGGGGTCGAGGAGCTGTTGCGGTGGGAGGCGCCCATCATGTCGTTCTGCCGCACCGCCACCCGCGAGGTGGAGCTGGGCGGCCAGACGCTGGCCGAGGGCGACCACGTGCTCCTGTGCTACCAGTCGGCCAACCGGGACGAGGCGGCCTTCGGGCCCACGGCCGACCGGCTGGACGTGGGCCGCGACCCCAACCCCCACCTGTCGTTCGGCTACGCCGAGCACTACTGCCTGGGCGCGGGCCTCGCCCGGTTGGAGGGCCGGGTGCTGTTCGAGGAGCTCCTCGCCCGCTGGCCCGACTACGAGCTGGCCGGCGAGATCGAGCGCCTGCCCAGCCGCCTGGCGCGCGGCGTCGTCCACCTGCCGGTCCGGCTGGAGCCGGGATGACCGTCACCATCGGGATCGACATCGGCACCACGTCGGTCAAGGCGGTGGCGGCGGATGACGACGGCACGGTCCTGGGGCGCGCCCGCGTCCCGCACGAGGTGCGGACCCCGGACCCGGGCTCGTTCGAGCACGACCTCGACGTGGCCTGGCGGGCGGGAGCGCTGGCCGCCCTGGCCCGGGTGGCCTCGGGGCGCGAGGTCGCCGCCGTCAACGTGTCGGCCATGGTCCCGTCGCTCGGCGCGGTCCGGGCCGACGGCGCCGCCGCAGGGCCCGGCCTGCTCTACGGCGACCGCCGCGGCGCGCGGCCCGGCGGCCCACGCACCACTCAGCCGGGCGACAGCGGCGAGCTGCTGGCCTTCCTGGCCTGGCACACCGCGCGATCGCCGGGCGCGGCCGGCTACTGGCCGGCCCAGGCCGTCGCCAACCACGCCCTGTGCGGCCGCGGCGTGATCGACACGACGACGGCCATGACCGCCCACCCCCTGTTCGACTTCACCGGCTGGGACGAGGCCCTGGCCTCGGAGGCGGGCGCCCGGCCCGACCAGTTGCCGGCGCTGGTCCCAGGAGTCGAGCCCGCCGGCGAGGTGCTGGCGGATCTCCCGGCCGCGGGTGCCCTGGTGGGCGGGGGCACGATCGACGCCCTGGCCGAGCAGCTGGTGGCGGGCGCCGACCAGACCGGCGACGTGCTGGTCCTGTGCGGCACGACCCTCATCACCTGGGGCGTGCTGGACCACACCTCGGCCGAGGCCCCGGGTCTGTGGACCATCCCGCACACCGCCGCCGGCCACTCGCTCGTCGGCGGCCCCAGCAACGCGGGCGGCCTGTTCCTGGAGGCGGTCCGCCGCTGGCTGGGCCCGGCCTCGCCGGCCGACGTCGACGCCGTGGCCCCGGACGACCTGCCGGTCTGGCTGCCGTACATCCGCGGCGAGCGCACGCCCCTGCACCGCCGCGACCTGCGAGCCTCGGTCGAGGGCCTCGGGCTGCACCACACCGCCGCGCACCTGATGCGGGCCGCGTACGAGGCGAGCGGCTTCGTGGTCCGCCATCACCTCGACCTGGCGAGCGAGGTGGGCGCCGTCCCCCAGCGGATCGTGGCCACCGGGGGCGGGACCCAGGTCCCCGTCTGGATGCAGTCGCTGGCCGACGTCACCGGCCTCCCGGTCCACGTGGCCGAGGTCCCCGAGGGCGCGGCCCTCGGGTCCGCCTTCATCGCCCGCTGCGTGGCCGGCGAGGAGGCCGCCATGACCGACGCCGCCCGCTGGGCCCGCACCGCCCATGTCGTCGACCCCGACCCCGCGTGGGCCCCGTGGGCCGAGGAGCGCTACGAGCGGTTCAGGTCAGGTACTCGAAGTGCTGCGTCTCCACCATGAGCGGGAGGCGGTAGCGCACGTAGAAGCTGTGGAGGCGGAGGAACCCGGTGTACTCCTCGACGCTGGGCTCGATGAGCTCGACGGCTTCCGGCTCGCGCTCCTTCCAGGCCGCGGCCCGGCGGGCGACGTCCTCGAACTCGGCCAGGCTCGACACGGAGATGCCGAAGTGGTCCATGCGCGGTGCGGTCATCGGCTGGTCGTCGGCGATGAGGTAGACGAACTGCTCGTGGCTGTGGGCCCGCAGCACGAGGCGCTTCCGGTCCTCGGTCAGCTGCGGGTACTCCTCGAACCCGAACACGTCGCCGTAGAACTCGGCGATGGCCGCTCGACCCGCCGCATCCAGCGCATCGGTGGGAAGGGACACCGCCACGTGGTTGAGCCGCGGCGGCTTGGCGAATGTGGGCCCACGCCGTGCATCCCGCTCCTGGCCTTCGGTCGGGCCGCTCGGGCCCCGCTCGCTGACAGGCTCACTCAAGGTTGCACCAGCACCTTTCCCGCCAGCCTGCCCTCGGCGAGGCCATGCATGGCGTCGAGGAGGCCGTCGAGGCCGACGTCCTCCGGCTCGATCAGGTCGTCGACGGGCAGCGCGCCCGCTACCAGCAGCTCCAGGGCTCGCTCGAAGCCGTCCTGGTCGTAGCAGTTGGCGCCGGTCACCACGAGCTCGTTGAGCAGGATGCGGTTGGGGTCGAAGCGGGGCGACGCCATGCCCGCCCCCACCAGCACCAGCGTGCCCCCCGGGATCAGCTGGGCCAGGCCCGCCTCCATGGCCGCGGCGTGCCCGGAGCACTCCAGCACCACGTCCACCGCCCCGTCCACGACGCGGCCCGGCTCGGCGATGGAGGGCACCTCCAGGTCGTCGGGGTGGCACACCGCCGTCGCGCCCACCTTGGCCGCCAGCGCCCGCCGGCGCTCACCCGGCTCGGCGCAGGTCACGTCGTCGACGCCCAGGGCCCGCAGCGCCGCGATCGACAGGGCCCCGATCGGCCCCGCCCCCAGCACCAGCACCCGTTGCCCCGGCACCACGCCCGATTGGGTGATGCCGTGCAGCGCCACCGTCAGCGGCTCGGTCAGCGCCGCGGCGCGCGAATCCAGCCCGTCGGGCAGCGCCAGCAGCTCGCCCTCGCCGACTCGCGTGTAGGTGGCGAACGCGCCGTGCTCCTGGCCGGTGCCGGGCGTGTCCCGGCCCTCGCACAGTGACGGCCGGCCCGCCCGGCACGCGCGGCACTGCCCGCAGCGCACCGACGGCCCGCCCACGACCGCGTCGCCCTCGGCCCAGCGGGTCACGTCCTCGCCTACCGCGGCGACCCGGCCGGTCCACTCGTGGCCGCCCCAGCCGCCCCGTGCGCCCCAGCCGTCCAGCACCATGTGGAGGTCGCTGCCGCACACGCCGCACCAGTCGACCGCCACCAGCACGTCCTCCCGGCCCAGGGTCGGGACCGGCACCGCCGAGACCTCCAGCCGTCCGCGTCCCCTCAGGACTGCGGCCTGCATCTGCTCACTCATGGGTTGTCCCTCATCCAGCGGTAGACGCCGGCCATGTCCCGGTTCACCCTGTCCGGCAGCGGGTGGATCGTCGCTCCCATGGTCCTCGCCCCCCACACGATCTTGGCGGTCCGCTCGACCAGCGCGGCGTTCCGCAAGGCCTTCTCCGGCGACGGCCCGCAGGTGACCAGCCCGTGGTTGGCCAGCAGCGCCGCGCCCCGGTCGGCCAGGTGGCCGGCCACCTCGTCGCCGAGCTCGGCCGTGCCGGTGCCCTTGTACTGGCAGCAGGGCACGTCGCCGCCCAGGTACACCACGACCTCCTCGATCACCGCCGGGATCGGCTCGTGCGCGAGGGCGAACATGGTGGCGTACACCGCGTGGGTGTGGATCACCGCCCCCAGCTCCGGGTAGCGGCGCAGGGCGGCGAGGTGCAGGTCCTTCTCGGTGGTAGGCGGGCGGGTGCCCTCGACCACCGTGCCGTCGAGGTCGACGACCACGAGGTCGTCCAGCGTCATGGTGTCGTAGGCGACCGAGGACGGCGTCACGCACACGAGGCCCGAGGCCAGCCGGCCCGAGATGTTCCCCGACGTGCCCTCGACCAGGCCTTCGGCCAGCATCTGCTT
>DASRJN010000346.1:0-6692 GCA_035649455.1 Acidimicrobiales bacterium | reverse complement strand
AACTCGTCGCCGATCAGCCCGTCCTCGTGCCAGCGGCGCTCGATCTCCCGCGCCCGGTCCATGCGGAAGCCGAACCACTGGAACTCGCCCGGGGCCGACGGATCCCACACCAGCCGCACGACCTGCTCCAGGTCCGACTCTGTGACGGGACGCAGCCTGACCGACTCAGCCATCGCGCCAGTATCGCGGCGGCCGAAGGGCTCACCCGGGCGCGGAAACCCGCAGGCCGCACGGCGGACGGTACGGTCGGGACCATGTGTGGCCGCTTCGTGTCCGCTTCGCCGCCCGACGAGATCGCCCGCTACTTCGACGCCTCGGCCCCCGAGGCGCTGCTGGAGCCGTCCTACAACGTGGCCCCCACCAACGACGTCTACGCCGTGACCGCCGACGGCGGGGTGCGCCGGGTCGAGCCGCTGCACTGGGGCCTCGTGCCGGGCTGGGCCAAGGACCCCAAGGTCGGGTCGCGCATGATCAACGCCCGGGCCGAGACGCTGGCCACCAAGAACGCCTACAAGCCCGCGCTCAAGCGCCGCCGCTGCCTGATCCCGGCCGACGGCTTCTACGAGTGGAAGAAGCTGCCGGACTCCAAGCGCAAGCAGCCGTACTTCATCAGCCGCCCCGACGGCGAGCGCTTCGCCTTCGCCGGCCTGTGGGAGGTGTGGCGCGGGCCCAAGGACGCCGAGGGCAACCGCACCGAGGACCCGCTGCGCTCCTGCACCATCATCACGACCACGCCCAACGACACCATGGCGCAGATCCACGACCGGATGCCGGTGATCCTGCCGCCGTCGGCCTGGGACGCCTGGCTCGATCCCGAGAACGACGACCTGGAGACGCTGGGCAAGCTGCTGGTCCCTGCGCCCGCCAACGTCACCCAGCTGCGGCCCGTGTCCACCGAGGTCAACAACGTCCGCAACAAGGGCGTCGGCCTGATCGAGGAGGCCACGCCCGAGCAGCTCGTGAGCTAGGCGGAGCCCAGCTCCGCGCGCAGCGCCTCGGCGGCGGCGTCGAGGCGGGCGGGATCGGGGGAGTGGTCGGCCCGGGCAAAGGACAGGTCGGCCTCCGAGTCGATGGGGATGACGTGGAGGTGGCAGTGGGGGACCTCCAGGCCGGCCACGATCAGCCCGATGCGCCGGGGCGAGAACGCCCGCATCTGGGCCTGTCCCACCCGGCGGGACACCTCCATGAGGTGGGCGGCCAGGTCGGGCTCGAGGTCGACCCAGTGGTCGACCTCCTCGATCGGCACCACCAGCGCGTGGCCGTGAGCGATCGGCGCGATGGTCAGGAACGCCACCACGCGGTCGTCGCGCCACACGAAGCGGCCGGGGATCTCGCCCTCGATGATCTTGGTGAACAGGGTCGCCATCGGGCGTCACAGTAACGAGGGGGCGTACCCTGCACCGCCAACATGGACGTTCCCGTCGCGGCGCCCGAGAGCCGCATCCTCACGCTGCCCAACCTTGTGACGCTGGTGCGGCTGGCGTGCCTGCCCGTGTTCCTGTGGCTGTTGTTCGGGGTGGAGGACCGGGCGGCCGCGGCCTGGTTGCTGGCCGCGCTGGGCGCCACCGACTGGGTGGACGGCTACCTCGCCCGCCACATGCACCAGGTGTCGGACGTGGGCAAGATCCTCGACCCGGTGGCCGACCGGCTGCTGTTCCTGGTGGGCGCGGGCGGCATCCTCATCGACGGCTCAGTCCCCGTGTGGTTCGCCGTGGTCGTGCTGGTGCGCGAGCTCGTGGTGGGCGGGACCACCCTGATCCTGGCCGCGCTGGGTGCCCGCCGCATCGACGTCACCTGGTACGGCAAGGCGGGCACGTTCTTCCTGATGATGTCGTTTCCGCTGTTCCTGGGCAGCCACTCCGACATCTGGTGGGCCGGCTTCGCCGGGTTCGCCGCCTGGGCCACCGGCATCCCGGGCCTCGTCCTCAGCCTGTACTCGGCGGCCCTCTACGTGCCCCTGGCCCGCCAGGCCCTGGCCGAAGGCCGCGCGTCTCACTGAGCCGTCGCGGGCGGCGCGGACCTGGCCTCCAGCTCCGCCAGCCGCCGCTCCAGGTCGGCCCGGGCCTTGGTCGTCTGGTACCAGACCGCACCGGCGGCGACGAGCGCGGCGCCCAGCGTCGAGCCCGGGTTGAGGGCGGTCACCCACCACGGATCTCTCGTGTCGCGGGGGACCGCGAAGACCTCGTCCTTGATGCTGACGAACTCCGGGCCCTCGTCCCCGCCGATGTCGTACGTGGTGACGCCGTCAGGAAGCTCGCTCGGGGGACTGGTCTCCACGCCCGGGTCGCCACGGCCCCACGACGAGACCGGGGGGATCAGCGAGATCAGGACGGTGATGGCGCCCAGCAGGGCCACGAGCAGCGCCACTCGTGCGCGTGAAGCCAGCATCCTCTGCCGCCGTTCGGCCTCTCCGGTGGGCCCCGTCGATCGCTCCGTCCCCACGGGACCGCAGGGTACGCCTCGCCCGGGCTGCCCGAAGGCCGCGCTTCGCACTGAATTGGCGCCAGACCGTGGGCCGGCAGGAGCCGGGCGGTACCGTCGACATCATGAAGGCCGTCATCATGGCGGGGGGCGAGGGCACCCGACTGCGCCCCCTCACATCGAACGCCCCCAAGCCGATGTTGCCCATCGCGAACGCCCCGATGATGGAGCACATCGTGGCGCTGCTGCGCGAGCACGGCTTCGACGACATCGTGGTGACGGTGGCCTTCATGGCCAACCACATCCGCAACTACTTCGGCGACGGGTCCGAGCTCGGGGTGCGGATGGTGTACGCCACCGAGGAGACCCCGCTGGGCACCGCCGGGTCGGTCCTCAACGCCCGGGACGAGCTCGACGAGCGCTTCCTGGTCATCTCGGGCGACGTCCTCACCGACATCGACCTGGCGGCCATCGCCCGGTTCCACGAGGAGCGGGGGGCGCTGGCCACCATCGGCCTCACGCCGGTGGAGAACCCGCTCGAGTTCGGCATCGTCATCACCCGCGACGACGGCAGCATCGAGCGCTTCCTGGAGAAGCCCACCTGGGGCCAGGTGTTCAGCGACACCATCAACACCGGGATCTTCGTGCTGGAGCCCGAGATCTTCGACTACATCCAGCCGGGCCGCTCGGTCGACTTCAGCTCCGAGGTGTTCCCCCGCCTGCTGGACGACGGCCGCCCGCTCTTCGGCGCGGTGGTGGAGGGCTACTGGGAGGACGTGGGCACGCTGGAGGCCTACGTGCGCGCCCACAAGGACGTGCTCGACGGCCGGGTCGACGTCGAGATCCCCGGCTTCGAGATCAGCGACGGCGTGTACCTGGGCGAGGGGGCCGACATCCATCCCAATGCCCGCATCGAGGGCCCGGTCATCATCGGCGACTACTGCCGGGTCGAGGGCAACGCCCGGCTGGGCGAGTACACGGTGCTGGGCACCAACGTGAGGGTCCGGGCCGGAGCCGACCTGCAGCGGGCGGTCATCCACGACAACACCTACATCGGCGAGGGCGTGCGCCTGCGGGGCACGACCGTGGGTCGCTCCTGCGACCTGCGCAACGGCGTGCGCGGCGAGGAGGGCGTGGTGCTGGGCGACGAGTGCTTCGTCGGCGAGCAGGCCGTGCTCAGCGCCGGGGTCAAGGTCTACCCATTCAAGACCGTCGAGGGCGGCGCCGTCATCAACAGCTCGATCGTGTGGGAGTCGCGCGGCTCACGCAGCCTGTTCGGCCGGGTGGGCGTGGCCGGCCTGGCCAATGTGGATGTGACCCCCGAGATGGCGACCAGGGTGGCCATGGCCTTCGCCACCACGCTCAAGAAGGATGCCACGCTCATCACCTCCCGAGACTCCAGCCGCTCGGCCCGAATGCTCAAGCGGGCCATGATGGCGGGGATCAACGCCGCGGGCAGCAACGTCCGCGACCTGGAGGTGGCCTCGGTGCCGGTCACGCGCTTCGCGGTGTCCCGGCCCGAGGCGGACGCGGGCATCACCATCCGCCTGGAAGAGCACGATCCCCAGTCGGTGGTGATCCGCTTCTTCGACAGCAAGGGCGCCGACATCTCCGAGTCGGCCCAGCGCAAGATCGAGCGGCTGTTCCTCCGGGAGGACTTCCGCCGCGTGTTCCCCGGCGAGATCGGTGACATCGGCTTCCCGCCCCGCCACCTGGAGCAGTATTCGGGCGCGCTGGAGGCGGTGGTGGACGTGTCCCGCATCGCGGCCGCCGGGTTCAAGGTGGTGGTCGACTACTCCTACGGCGCGGCGTCGTTCGTGATGCCCAACATCCTGTCCAAGCTCGGGGCGGACGTGCTGGCGGTGAATCCCTTCGCCTCCACCGCGGGGATCATGTCCTGGGACCGCCAGGACCACGCGGCCAGCGTGGCCGTGCTGGTGCGGGCGTCAGGTGCCTCGCTCGGAGCGGTCATCGACCCCGACGGCGAGCACCTGGCGATGGTGGACGACGCGGGCCATGTCCTGTCCGACGACGAGGCGCTGCTGGCCTACACCTGGCTGGTGGCGGGCCACCTGGAGGACCGCTGCATCGCCTTGCCGGTGTCGGCCACCAGCCACGCCGACCGCCTGGCGGCCGAGCGGGGCGTGGAGGTCATCCGCACCAAGCTCTCGGCGCCCGCGCTGATGGAGGCGGCGTCAAGTCGCGAGGTGGGTTTCGCGGCCAGCACCGACGGCGGTTTCATCCTGCCCGCCTTCCTGCCTGCGTTCGACGCGGCGGCCGCCATGGTCAAGCTGCTCGAGCTGCTGGCCTTGGAGGGCGTGCCGCTGTCCAAGGTCGTCAGCGGGCTGCCCGCGGTGCACGTCGTCCACGAGACGGTGATGACGCCGTGGGAGCAGAAGGGCATGGTGATGCGGACCCTGGTCGAGCTGTCCAAGGACCGCGAAGTGGACCTGATCGACGGGGTCAAGGTGCACCACGACGGCGGCTGGGCGCTGGCTTTGCCCGACCCCGAGGAGCCGATCACCCACATCTGGGCCGAGGGCGACTCCGACACCGCGGCCCGGCGTCTCGCCCAGGAGTACGCCCGGCGCATCCGGCAACTGCTGCGTTAGCACTGGATTAGGGCCGCGAGCAGGGTCTCTACCTGGGGTCGAGGGCAGAAGTCTCAACCCGTCGTCGAGGTTTGACACTATTCGCTAGCCTGCCCCCTCATGGACATCCCCTCCGAGCTCCGCTACTCGTCCGACCACGAGTGGGCTCGGGTCGAGGACGGGCGGGTGCGGGTGGGCATCACCGACTACGCCCAGGACGCCCTCGGCGACGTGGTGTACGTGGACGTGCCCGAGGTCGGGGCCAAGGTGGAACGGGGCGAGAGCTGCGCGGAGGTCGAGTCGACGAAGTCCGTGTCGGAGATCTACGCCCCCATCAGCGGCACCATCGCCGAGGTCAACGGTGACCTGACCGACAACCCGCAGCGGCTCAACGACGACCCCTACGGCGAAGGCTGGATGTTCATCATCGAGCCCATCGACGAAGCGCAGCTCACCGAGCTGCTCGACGCCGAGGGCTACCGTGCGCTGATCGAGGGGTGAGGTCGTGGCCGACGAGGTCTTCTGCAACAACTGCGGCCACCGCAATGCGCCGGGGTCGAACTTCTGCTCGTCCTGCGGCGCCCCGCTGGCCACGCAGCGCGAGGACCCCACGACCGTGACGTTCTTCCCGGAGCCGGGCGAGAGCTACGAGGACGTGTCGGTCAACTACGGCGAGGTGCCGGCGGGGACCGGCATCCTCGTCGTCAAGCGCGGCCCCAACATCGGCTCCCGCTTCGCCCTCGAGAAGGATGTCATCCACGCCGGCCGCCACCCGGAGAGCGACATCTTCCTCGACGACGTCACCGTGTCGCGCCGCCATGCGGAGATCATCCGGGACGACAGCGGCTACCACGTGCGCGATGCGGGCTCGCTCAACGGGACGTACCTCAACCGCGAGCGCGTCGACTCGGCCCCGCTGGCCGACGGTGACGAGCTGCAGATCGGCACGTTCAAGCTCGTGTTCCTGACCGGGAGGGGAGATGCCTTGTGACCCGAGCATCAACTGATCGATCCCATCTGTCGATCGGGGAGGTCCTCTCGCTGCTCCAGGACGAGTTCCCCGATGTCACGATCTCCAAGATCCGGTTCCTGGAGAGCCAGGGGCTGCTCGACCCCGAGCGCACCCCGTCGGGCTACCGGAAGTTCTACGAGGGCGACATCGATCGGCTGCGCTGGATCCTCCGCCAGCAGAAGGACCACTACCTGCCGCTCAAAGTCATCAAGGACCGCCTCGACGACGGCGGCGCGCCGGACGCCCCGGAGCGCAACGGGGGTCCGGCGACGGCGGTCGAGCCCCAGACCCTCGGGCTGGCCCTGGCCCTGGACGATCGGCTGCCGGAGCCACCGCCGGCCGTGCCCGCGGCCCCCGTTGCGGAGACGGCCGCGGCCGCAGCCGCAGCCGTGGCGCCGGTGGCGCCCGCGCCGGCCCGCCCGGCGATGCCGGCGGGCGAGGCGCCCCAGACCGTGCGCCGGCCCGGCCGCGCCTCACGGCGAGCGGCCGCCGAGCCGGGATCGGTCAGCCTCACCGCCGACGAGCTAGCACAGGCCAGCGGCCTCAGCGCCCGCGATGTGCGCGACCTCGAGCGCTTCGGGCTGCTCGAGGGCTTCTCGGTCGGCGATGCGACCTACTACGACGACGACGCGCTGGTGATCGCGCGCACCGCGGCCGGATTCCTGCAG
>DASRJN010000345.1:0-9248 GCA_035649455.1 Acidimicrobiales bacterium | reverse complement strand
CATCGCGTACGACCGCGGCTCCAAGGCCCGGCTGGGCGCGTTCGGCTCGAGCGGGAAAGGGCTGGGCCAGCTGGGCGGCCCCAGCGGCATCACCGCGGGCGGCCGCGGCCGCCTGGTCGTCCATCCCCGTGCTCACCCCGGCCAGCGGTCCCTCGGCCCCGGGTGCCTTGGCCCCCGCGCAGGCGGGACCGTGGACGTGGCCGGTGGACACCACGCCGCTGCCCGCGTCGGTGGTGCTTCATGCCCGGGCCACGGATGCCGCGGGCCGGACCACCGACGCGGCGGTCACGGCCGCGGTGGACCAGGCCGACCTGACCGCCCCGGACACCGCCATCACCAGCCCTTCCCCGTGGGCCAACCCCGCCGGGGTCCCGCTGGCGGGCACCGCCACCGACAACCAGGCGGTGACGTCCGTCGAGGTGGCGGTGAAGAACCTGGACACCGGCCAGTGGTGGGACGCGGCCGCCCAGGCGTGGACGCCGACCCTGCGCTGGAACCCCGCGCCGATCAACCCGGTGGGCGGCCCGTCGGCGCAGTGGACCTACCCGCTGACGCTGCCCGCCGGCCGCTGGCAGCTGCGGGCCCGGGCCCGGGACGGCGCCGGGCACCTGGACGCCACGCCCGCGCAGTTCGCGTTCCGCACCGACTGAGCCGGAGCCGGATCAGGCCTCGGCGGCCTCTGCTATCTCGCTCATCACCCAGGGGTCGGGCCGGCCGCCCGCGGCGATGGCGTCCCAGCGGCCGCGGGCTTGGCCCACGGTGGTGTCGTGGGTGAAGATCCAGAACGTCCCGTCCCGGATGGCGTCGACCACCCGGCCCGCCACCTCGGCGGGGTCGAGGCCGCCGGCCACCAGGGCCTCGATGATGGGCCGGAGCTCGGGGGCCTCGGGCGAGGGCTCGATCTCGGCCACCTCGGGCGGACGGTTGCGGTCGGGGTCCCCGATGTTGGTGCGCACCCACTCCGGGCACAGCACCGACACGCCCACGGACGCCTCGACCAGGCTCAGGTCGAAGTACAGCGACTCGGACATCGCCACGACGGCGTGCTTGGTGGCGTAGTAGGGCGACATGCCCGGGCCGGTCAGGATGCCGGCGGCCGAGGCGGTGTTGACCACATGGCCCTCGTCCTGCTCGATCATGCGGGGCACGAAGGCCCGGATGCCGTGGGCCACGCTCAGCAGGTTCACGTCCACGATCCAGCGCCAGCGGTCGGCCGGGACCGTCCACGCCAGGCCGCCCACGCCGACGCCGGCGTTGTTGCACACGACGTGGGCGGTGCCGAAGCGGTCGAACGTGGCTGCGGCCAGGGCATCGACCGCCTCCTCGTAGCGGACATCGGTGGGCACGGCCAGCACCCGGTCGGCCCCGAGCTCCTCGCTCAGGGCGGCGGCCGCCCGGTCGAGCGGCTCCCGCTCCACGTCGGCCAGGACGACCTTCATGCCCTCGCGGCCGAACCGGGTGGCGAGCCCCAGGCCGATGCCCGATGCCGCGCCGGTGACGACCGCGACCTTCCCGTCGAGTACTTCCATCACACTCCCAACAGCTCGAACGACACGGCCAGGCGGCCGCCGAACCTCTCTCCTGTGGCCTCCGCCCACTGGCGCAGCATCGCTTCGGGGTCGGGGCTGCCGAGCCCCTCGAGGTAGGCGGCGTGGCGCCGCAGTGACTCGACTCCGAGGTCGAACGTCTCGGTCACGTCCACCGCGTGGGTGGGCTGGGGCGAGGCGATCACCGCCAGGTGGCGCACGCCGCCCCACGGCTCCAGCCCCGCGTCGCGCAGGTCGGTGAACACCCAGCGGTTGGCCGCGTCCCGCACCGCGTCGATGGTCGCCAGCCCACACACCCGATGGTCGGCCATGTTGAGGAACGTGCCGCCGTAGGTCTCCCGGTGGTTGACCGCCACCACCACCTCGGGCCGGTGGCGCCGGATGGCGGCGGCGATGTCGCGCCGCAGCTCCAACCCGTACTGCAGCACGCCGTCGGCGTGGTCGAGGAACGCCACCTCGTTCACGCCCACCACCGCGGCGCTCGCGCGTTGCTCGGCCATCCGCACCCGGGCGGCCTCGTCCGGCTCCATGCTGTCGATGCCGGCCTCGCCCTTGGTGACGAGCAGGTAGGCGACCTGGCGCCCGTCCCGGGTCCAGCGCGCGATGGCGGCGGCGCCGCCGTACTCGAGGTCGTCGGGATGGGCGACGACCGCTAGGGCGCGCTCCCAGTCCTCGGGGAACGGCTCCAGCGGGGAGTCAGCCTCGGCCACTGGGCTCCGGGCGGCGCCGGGCG
This sequence comes from Acidimicrobiales bacterium, assembly GCA_035649455.1. Classification (GTDB taxonomy): domain Bacteria; phylum Actinomycetota; class Acidimicrobiia; order Acidimicrobiales; family VFJN01; genus ZC4RG19. The sequence continues at coordinate 6,968 of DASRJN010000345.1, read as the reverse complement.
ATGACCCGGAGGCACAGAACCTCGTCGGCGCCCTCGAAGATCGACAGCACGCGTGCGTCGACGAAGTAGCGCGACACCGCGTACTCCTCGGCGTAGCCGTAGCCGCCGTGGATCTGCATCGCCTCCCGCGTCACCCACTCGGCTGCCTTGCACACATACGCCTTGACCAGGGCGGCCTCCATCGACCCGCCGCCCGTCGCCATCATCCGCGCCACGGCGTAGCTGAACTGGCGGGCGCCCTGGATGGTGATGGCCATGCGGGCCAGCTTGGCCTGGGTCAGCTGGAAGTCGGCGAGGGTCTGGCCGAACATGCGGCGGTCCCGGGCGTACTGGCGGGCATCCTCGTAGGCGGCCTGCATGATGCCGATGGCCCGGGCCGCGGTCTGGAGCCGGCCGTTCTCGAACCCGGCCATCTGCAGGTAGAAGCCCTGGCCGAGCCCGGCCTCGCCGCCCACCAGGCAGTCGCCGGGCACGAACCAGCCGTCGAGCGCTATCTCGTAGGAGTGCATGCCCCGGTAGCCGATCGTGTCGATCGGGCGGCCCTCCAGCTTCCCGCCGCCGGGCGCGCCGTGGTCGCCGGCCTCCTGGACCAGCTCGAAGCCGTGGCCGTCGGCCGGGGGCTTGGGCACCACGAACAGCGAGAGCCCGCGGTGGCGCAGCGACCGGTCCGGGTCGGTGCGGGCGAGCAGCATCAGCACGTCGGCCCGGGCCCCGAACGTGCACCAGGTCTTCACACCGCTGATGAGCCAGCCGCCCTCGGTTCGGGTGGCCGTGGTGGTGACCGCGGCCGAGTCCGAGCCGGTGTCGGGCTCGGTCACCGCGACCGCCGCCATGGCCTCGGCCGACGCCAGCTTGGGAAGCCAGTGGTGCTTCTGCTCCTCGGTGCCCCCCTTGACCAGCGCCCGCGTCAGGATCTCGGGCCGGGTGATGAGCGAGCCGCCGACGCCCAGCGAGCCCCGGGAGAGCTCCTCGGTGGCCACCACCATGGCGATGTAGTCGCTGTCGCCGCCGGCCGCGAAGCCGCCATACTCCTCGGGCACCGACAGGCCGAAGGTGCCCAGCTCGGCCAGCCCGGAGATGACGTCCTCGGGGATGTCGGAGTTGGTGCGGTGGACGTGCTCGGCGACGGGCCGGATCTTGTCCTCGGCGAAGCGCCGGAACGTGTCCTGCACCAGCTCGAAGTCACCGTCGAGGTGGCGGGGGCCGGGCCCGTCGATGGTGGCGAGGAACTCGGGATCCCGGTAGGTGGCCACGAACTCGCGGGTGCCGTCGAGCGCGCCGGCCTCGACGCCCCACGCCGCTTCCCGGCCGAACAGCTTGGCGGCGACGTCGGCCACCGCCTCGGCGGCGAAGGCGCAGCTGATGCGGGCCTCCTCGTCACCTCGGGGGCCGTAGTCGGCGACGAGCGTGTCGGCGATCTCGACCCCGGCCGTGGCCTGCGCCAAGTCGTACGCCACCACCTGGGCGGTCTCGACCGCTCCGGTGGTGGCCAGATGGGCGAAGCCCCGGTCGACCACGTCCCGGGCTGTCTTGACGGCCGAGGCGGCTGCGTGCAGGTCCGGCGCGTTCATGGCGCCACAAGCTAGAGCGGAGCGCTACGCCTGGTAAATCTGCGCGAAGGCGTCGGTGATGTCGACCGCTTCCGGCGGTGCCTCGAACGTGAAGGTCTCGCCGTAGTCGAACATGTCCATCGAGTAGGCGTACTGCAGGTCGCCCATGCCGACGCTGTCGAGCTCGTCTCCCATGCCCATGGCGTCGAAGACCTCCGCCATCGAGAACCCGTAGGTCATCCGGGCCAGGTAGCCGTCGTCGCCGATCCACACCTCGACGGGCACGGTGGTGTCGTACAGCTGCTGCGCGATCTCTTCGCCGGTAGCGCCGATCCCAGATGCTTCCGCCAGCGCGTCGGGATCCTGCCCGCTCGCGACCATCATGTCGCCCAGCGTGACCTCGGCGCGCAGGCCGTGGACCGGAGCGTCGCGGATCGTGCTCGTGCCGAGGTCCTCGACGCCCTCGGTGTTGGTGATGAGGTCGATGATGGCGCTGGGATCGGCGGCCGCCCCGCCCACGAGCGAGCTGGCGACGTCGCCGGGCAGGACCTCGCCCAACTGCTGTAGGTCGACGCTGCCCCAGCCGTCACCGATGGCCGCGAGATCCTCGAAGCCGGGGGCCGAGCCGCCGACGAGGCCACCCAGCTCGGCGAACATCGGCGCCCGCAGGTACATGGTGTCGCCGGTGCCGATCATCTCCATGGTGAGATCCATGGCGCCGAACACGTCACTGGCGTCGCCACCGCCTCCCCCGACCTGCGCCATGACCCCTTCCATCAGGGGCGCGAGATCCATGGTGAAGTGGAACTGGTCGCCGTCGATCTCGCCCTGCATCATCGGCGGCGCGTCCTCGGGCACCGTCTCGCCGATGGCGAAGCGCATCTCCATGCGGCTGGAGGTCGACTCCGAGCGGGTGGCCGACTCCTTGAGGAACTCGCTCGTCGCCTCGAAGTTGGCCGGCGACCCCGAGGTGGAGTCGCCGCCAGCGCCTTCGTTGTCGACCGGCTCGATCTGCACCGAGCTGTTGTCGGCCTCCTGCGCACAAGCCGCCGCTCCCGCGGTCAGCAGAGCGAGGGCGAGCAGAGAGGCGGCCGCCCGCCGGGCCCGCCGGGGACCACGTTCGCTGTCTGTCATCTCCGCCGTCATCGTTCACTCCTGCGAAATGGGGCTGCCCAGATCTTCCCATCCGCGCCGACGGTCTGGCCGTCGGGCCGTGGTGCTTTCTAGCGTGTCGCCATGGCAACGATCGACCGGCCCTTCGGGCGGCACCTGGAGGACTTCGAGGTCGGTGACGTCTACCGGCACTGGCCGGGCAAGACGATCACCGAGTACGACGACCACCTGTTCTGCATGATCACCATGAACCACCACCCGCTGCACACCAACGCGTGGTACGCGCAGAACGAGACGGTGCAGAAGCAGAACGTGGTGGTGGGCAACCTCGTGTACTCGCTGGTGCTGGGGATGTCGGTGCCCGACGTCAGCGGGGCGGCGGTGGCCAACCTCGAGGTCGAGTCGCTCAAGCACGCGAAGCCCACGTACCACGGCGACACCATCTACGCGGTCACCAAGGTGCTCGACCGCAAGGAGACCTCGGACGGCAGGCGGGGCATCGTCACCGTCGAGACCAAGGGCTTCAACCAGCGCGAGGAGGAGGTCTGCTCCTTCCGTCGCCGGCTGATGGTGTGGAAGCGGGAGTTCGCCCCCGCCCGCCAGTTCCCCTACGGCGACGACGTGTTCCCCGGGGAGGGCGAGTAGGTGGCCGAGGGCATCCGCGAAGCCGCTCTCGGCTTCGACCAGAACGCGGGCGCCTACGAGGCGGCCCGGCCCTCGTACCCGGCCGAAGCCATTGCCCACATCGTGGGCCACGGGGGCATCGGGCCCGGTCGCCGGGTGCTCGACCTGGCCGCCGGCACCGGCAAGCTCACCCGGCTCCTCGTCCCCGCCGGGGCGGATGTGGTCGCGGTCGAGCCGGTCGCCGGCATGCGGGACCAGCTCGTCGCGCTGCTTCCCGAGGTCGAGGTGCACGACGGCACGGCCGAGGCGCTGCCGCTGGCCGACGACTCGGTCGACGCCATCACGGTGGCGCAGGCCTTCCACTGGTTCGACGCGCCGGTCGCGCTGGCGGAGATGCGGCGGGTGCTGCGACCCGGCGGCCACCTGTTCCTGGTGTGGAACATCCGCGACCGCGACGAGGACTGGGTGCGCCGGTTCGGCGACCTGCTGGTGGACGGCCCGGACTGCGAGCGGCCTTACGACAGCTACTACGACGTGGACTACCCGGGCGTCGTGGCCGCGGCGGGCGGGTTCGGCCCCGTCACGCTGTGGACCCACGCGTGGGACCAGCCCTGCGACCCCGAGCTGCTGGTGGCGAGGGCCGAGTCGGTCAGCGTGGTCGGTTCGCTCCCGGCCGACCGGAAGGCGGAGGTGCTGGACCGCATCCGCGACCTGGCCCGTACCCATCCCGCTCTGACCGGGCGGGACCGCTTCCCGTTCCCCTACGTCACCCGGGTGTACCACTGCCCGGGCTGATCGACTGGGGCGAGCGCCACCTGCGGCCGCTGCCATGGCGGTCGACCCGCGACCCGTGGGCCGTTCTGGTCTCCGAGGTCATGGCCCAGCAGACCGGCGTGGAGCGGGTGGTGCCGTACTACCGGGCGTTCCTGGCCGCGTTCCCGACCCCGGCGGCCTGCGCGGCGGCACCGGTGGGCGAGGTGGTGCGCCGCTGGCGGGGCCTCGGCTACAACCGCCGGGCCGTCAACCTCCACCGGGCCGCCCAGGCGGTCGTGGAGCGCCACGGCGGCTGCCTGCCCGCCGACGTCGCCGCCCTGCGGGCGCTGCCCGGCGTCGGCCCCTACACCGCCCGGGCCGTCCTGGCCTTCGCGTTCGAGCGGGACGTCGGCGTGGTGGACACCAACGTGGGCCGAGTCCTGGCCCGCTGGGAGGGGCGGCGGCTGCGCCCGGCGGAGGCGCAGGCTCGGGCCGACGCGCTGGTCCCCGCCGGGCGGTCGTGGGCCTGGAACCAGGCCGTCATGGAGCTGGGAGCCACCGTGTGCCGGCGCCGGGCCCCGGACTGCGGTGCATGCCCTGTGCGGGCCGGGTGTGCCTGGGCGGCCGCCGGCCTGGCGCGGCCCGACCCGGCCGACGGCTCGGCCGGGGTGGGGACCGGCCAGCCGCCGTTCGAGGGCTCCGACCGCCAGGGCCGGGGGCGGCTGCTGGAGGCGTTGTGCGCCGGACCGGTCCCGGTGGCGGCGGTGGCCGCCACCATGGGCTGGCCCACCGATCCCGCCCGGGCCGATCGGGTGGCGGTGGGCCTGGTGGCCGACGGCCTGGCGGTGCGGGCGGGCGACGTCCTGCGCCTGCCCTAGGCCCTAGTCTCCGCCCGTGCCCCGAGTCCGCGACTTCGTCGCCCGCCTCCGCAGGCGGCCGCCGCCATCCGGGCCCGAGATCGTGTACGCCCCCGAGCGCGACGGCGATCCCGACCCCGGCGAGGTGGTGTGGGCCTGGGTGCCGTACGAGGATGATCCTGCCCAGGGCAAGGACCGGCCCGTGCTCGTGATCGGCTACGAGGGCCCCGAGCTGCTGGGAGTGCCGCTGTCGAGCAAGGACCACGCGGCCAAGCCCGACGCGGCCGAGTGGGTCGAGGTGGGCCGCGGCGGCTGGGACGGCCAGGCCCGGGTCAGCTTCGCCAATGCCGACCGGGTGTTGCGCTACCGCCCCGCCGAGGTGCGGCGCGAGGGGGCGGCGCTGCGGCGCGACCGGTTCGACGCGGTGGTGGCGCAGGTGCGCCGGCTCAACCGCTGGATTCGGTGACGAACCCGACGACGAGGTCGTTCACCAGTTCGGGCCGCTCGAGGTGGAGGAAATGGCCCGTGCCGTCGATCAGCTCGACCCGGGACCCGGGAGTCGACAGGGACGCGCCCGCCGCGCCCGCCAGGTCCGCACCCATGCAGCCGTCGTCCCGGCCGTGCAGGTAGAGGGTCGGGACCGGGACCGACCCGTTGACGGCGGCATCGATGGCCTGCACCTCGGGCCGGTCGTCGAGGCCGACCCCGCCCAGCGTGGCGCGGTAGTACCCGATGGCGGCGGCCAGGTTGGCGGGGTCGCGCAGCGCGTCCTTCACCCGGGGCAGGTCGTCGCCTGCGTCGTAGCCCGGCGACCAGTCGGCCCACAGCCGATCCACGAAGGCGAGGTCGGCCAGCGGCACCGCCAGCTCCGAGAGCGGGTGCTGGAAGAAGAACATGTACCAGGACCGCCGCAGCTGGTCGTAGGAGAAGAAGGCGGAAGCCAGCCCCGCCGGCGGCGGCACGGCCATGGCCACCAGCCGGCGCCACGGGGTGTCGGGGTGGTGCATCGCGGCGTAGCCGGCGAGCGCGCCCCAGTCGTGGCCGATCAGCACGGCGTCGTCGCCACCCCCGAACGCCTCGTGCAGCGCACACGCATCCAGGCCCAGCACCGCGGACTGATAATGGCCGTCGCTGGGTACCGTCGTGGGCGCATACCCCCGCATCCAGGGCGCTACCGCCCGGTAGCCCGCCGCCGCCAGGGAGGGCAGGAGATGCCTCCAGGTCCACGCCGAATCCGGGAACCCGTGGAGGCACACTGCCAGGGGTTTCGCGGTGTCGGCGAGGTCGCCGGCGGACAGGTGGCCGAACGTGAGGCCGGCGGCTTCCACCGCCCCCTGGGTGATCGTCGCGTCGGTGCTACCCGTCATGCCGGGTGAAGCTAACCGACGCCGGCCGGGGGCCCCGGAACGTGCGCGGCCGGTGATTGTGGTCACACCCAGCGCTTGGCGGCGCGCCCTTTGGGTAACGTCGCTCGAGCGCTCGTGGCGCGAACAGGGGAACACTTGCTGAACGTCTCCTTCTTCGGTGTACGGGGCTCGACCCCTTGTCCGTGCGACGAGAACCGTCGTTACGGGGGCAACACGTCCTGCGTGCAACTCGACGCGCCGGGGCACGATCCGATCGTGTTGGACCTCGGCACCGGGCTGCGCCAGTTGGGCCACACCCTGCCCACCGACGGATCGTTCCAGGGCTCGGCGCTCGTCACCCACATGCACTGGGACCACGTGCAGGGCCTGCCGTTCTTCGCTCCCATCCTGGCCCCGGGCGCCTGCCTCGACATCTACGGCCCGCCGCAGGAGGCGGGGTCGCTGGCCGAGGCCTTCCACCAGTTCGTGCGGCCGCCGTTCTTCCCGGTCACGGTGGAGGAGCTGTACGGCCAGATCGCCTTCCACGACGTGACCGACTGCGACGTCGAGATCGACGGCGCCAAGGTGCGGGTGCGGCCCGTGCCCCACATCGGCGCCAACAACGGCTACCGGGTGGAGATGGGCGGCGCCATCGTCGCCTACGTGGCCGACCACCAGATGCCGCACGACGGCAGCCACGAGGTGAGCGACGCGGTGCTCGAGCT
>DASRJN010000344.1:0-6275 GCA_035649455.1 Acidimicrobiales bacterium | reverse complement strand
GCGAGGGCACCGTCAGATCGTGAGCACGGCGCGGCCGGGGTAGGCCGCGGCCTCCAGTTCCTCCAGGACGAGCGGGAGGTCGTCCAGGCCGCCGGTGCGGCCGACATGGGTCGTCACCTTGCCGTCCACCGCCAGCGCCACCAGCTCGCGCATCTCCTCCACCGTGCCGACCGCGGACGACATGATCAGGGGGTCGCGGGTCACCAGGTCGAGCGGGCTCAGCGCCAGGGATCCCTCGCTGGCCGCGGGCATGCCCACCGCCACGAACACTCCGCCCCGTCGCAGCGTTCGCAGGCCGACCTCGAAGCCGGCGAGGCGGGCCGCGAACACGACCGTGCCGTGGGCGCCGCCGTGTCCCCGGCGGATGCGCTCGGCGGCCTCGGTCACGTCGTAGGCGGCATCGGCTCCCAGCGAGCGCACGAAGTCGCAGCGGGCCTCGCCGACGTCCACCCCCAGGACCTGGTAGCCGAACGCCTTCGCCACCTGGACGCCATAGTGCCCCAGCCCACCGGCGGCGCCGATGATGGCCACCGGCTTGCCGGGCGGCACCCCGAAGCGCCACAGCTTCTTCACCGCGCTGTAGGCCGTCAGCCCGCCACAGGCCAGCGGGACCTGCTCGTCGCCGATGGCGTCGGGCAGCACCACCAGCGAGCGGGCCCACAGCCGGATCTGGTCGGCGTAGGTTCCCAGGAGCGGCCGGGCCTGGGCGCACAGGCGGGGCCGGCCGCTCAGGCAGAACTCGCACGCCCCGCACCAGTAGCCGCCCCCGGCGCCGCCCAGGCCGAGGATCACCCGGTCGCCCACGTTCACCTCGGCGGGTCGCTCGCCCTCGGGGCCGAGCGCCTCCACCACCCCGATCCCCTCGTGGCCCAGGGGCATCGCCCCGTCCGGGCGCCCGAAGCCGGGCCAGTCGCCCCGCACCAGATGCAGGTCGGAGTGGCACACGCCGGCGGCCCGGAGGCGCACCAGGGCCTCGCCCGCCCGGGGCTCCGGAGTCGGCACCTCGCGGAGCTCGAGCCGGCCGTCCTCCAGGATCGCTGCCCTCATGCCCGGAATCTACGACCGGACGCGCCACACCGCCGGGGGACGGCCGACCCGGATCGACCGCCGCTCCCGGCAGCGTGGGGCAAGGGCCGAGAGGTCAGCCGGCGTCGACCTCGATCGTGACCGGCACCTGGTTGGTGATGACGTCGTAGACCGCGGACCGGGCCCGCGACTGCTCGACGATCTGGCGCAGCTTCTCCGCCGGAGCGTCGCCCTTGACGCTGAAGCGGACCGTGATGCCCTCGTAGCCGTTGCGGACCGTCGGGTCCAGGCCGAGGATGCCGTTGAGGTCGATGTCGCCCGTGACCGTGGAGCGCACCTCGGTGAGGGTGACACCGCGGGCCGCGGCGATGTTGGCCATGCCGGCCGTGAGGCATGCCGCGAGCCCGTGGAGCATGAACTCCACCGGCGTCGGGCCGTTGTCCTTGCCGACCAGCACCGCGGGGTGATCGGCGTCGAAGGTGAACGTGCGCTCGTGCGCCCGCTCCTCGCCGACCCCGAAGAAGTCGCCGATGGTGCTGCGGCTGTGAGTCCCGTTCTGCCACTCGTTGTGCGCCCGGAACTGGAACTTGGCCGCCGCCGGGGCCTCCTTCACCGCGTCGAGCGTGGCGAAGAGGGTGGCGGTGTCGACGCCGTTGCGGATGTGGTCGGTGGACTCGGTGATGCTCATGTCTGTGCCTCTTTCGCTGGTTGGGGTCAGGCCACGGCCAACTGACCGTGGGCCGGGGTCGGGCGAGCGGCCAGGGCCGCCGCCTCGGTCTCGATGGCCAGGCTGAGCTGGCGCTGCAGGTGGACGAAGCGGCCGGGCGGAGGGAACTGGCCCAGCTCGCAGGTGATGTCGAAGATCTCCCGCCGGGCCGCGTCAGCCTCATGGCGGTAGCGCTCGAGCGCCGGGCCCAGGCCGCGCGGGTCGCGCAGGCCCCGGTCGAGGGCGACCGCCAGCAGATCGGCGTCGCGGTAGGCGTCGCTGATGCCGTGGCCGGTGATCGGGTCGCGGAAGTACAGGGCGTCGCCCACCAGCGCCCAGCCCGGACCCCAGGCCTCCCGCACCTGGTTGGGCAGCCGGCTGGCGCCCTGGACCGGCGATGTGCGGCGGGCCGGTGCGAGCCGTTCGGCCAGCGCCGGAGCGTGGTGCGCCAGCAGCAGGTCGAAGGCGTCGGGGACGGACCCGGCCCGGCGGCGTGCGGACCGGGCCGTGGCGGCCGGGACGCACATCCAGATGCAGGCCTCGCCTCCGTGGGTGGGGAAGATGCCCACCAGGGCTCCCTCGGTCACGAAGAACTCGATGCCCGGCCAGTCGGGCCCGTGGTAGTAGGCGTAGTACGTGGTGCCGGTCGCGCCGCGGGACTCGGCGACGCGGGCGCCCACGTCCCGGGCGACCCGGGAGCGCAGGCCGTCGGCTCCCACCACCACGGCCGCGTCGATCTCCACCGGTGCTCCGTCCAGGTCGTGGCCGGACACGCCGGTGACCCGCCCGGTAGCGTCGCGGCGCAGGCCGGTGACCGTGACGCCCAGGCGCACACTGGCCCCGGAGTCGTGCGCCGCCTGCGCCACGATGGTGTCGAGCATGTGGCGGCGGGGAGCGACCAGGAAGTCGACCCCGGCCGAGGGCTTGATCGTCCGCTGCAGGGTGCCCTCGGGGGTGTGGAAGTGCACCTCGCGGATGGCGGGGGCGCCGCTGGCCACCACCTCGTCCAGCAGGCCCCAGCGGTGGAGCTGGACGACCCCACTACGGGAGATGGAGTGGGTGGACAGCGTGTCGCTGGGGAACAGCGCCCGGTCGACCACGACCACGTCGTGGCCCATCCGGGCGGCCAGCATGGCCGTAGCCGCGCCGGCGGCGCGGGCGCCGACCACGGCGATCTCGTGCTCATGCGTTCGGGGGGCAGCCATCGTCGTCTCCTGTGTGCGGCTCTCGTCGGCTACGAGCACGACTCTGACGGGAGCGGCCGGCGCGACCTTGGAGACGGCGTGGTGAGATCGTGGAGATCCGCTGGGGGGCGTCACGGACCGGCCGGGGCGACATCTACGGTGGGCCGCATGGATGCCCGCCTGCAGGAGCTTCGCCACTCGTCCGACCACCTGCGCACCCTGGTCACGCCGCTCGACGACGCCGCACTGGAGGCGCAGGCCTACCCAACGGAGTGGTCGATCGCCCAGGTGCTGTCGCACATCGGGTCGGGGGCGGTGATCATGCAACGGCGGCTGGACGACGGGCTGGCAGGCCGGCCGTTCCCCGACGACTTCGCCCCGGGGGTCTGGGAGACCTGGAACGCCAAGTCGGCGCGGGCCATGGCCGACGACGCGCTGATCAGCGACGCCGCCCTGGTCGAACGGCTGGAGGGGCTGAGCGAGGACGACCTGGCGGGCTTCCGCTTCCGGCTCGGCCCTCGGGAGTTCGACGGCCACGGCATGATCGGCCTGCGCCTGAACGAGCACACGTTCCACACGTGGGACGTCGAGGTCGCCCTGGACCCGGTCGCCACCCTCGCGCCCGGTGCCACCATGCTGGTGATCGACAACCTCGGGTTCGCGGCCACGTTCAGCGCCCGGCCCACCGGCAGCGACCGGACCGTCACCGTGCGCACCGTGGATCCGGAGCGGACCTTCACCATCACGCTCACGCCCGATGCGGTCACCTTCGCCCCCGGGAACGGGGCCGCGGAGCCGGACCTGACCCTGCCGGCCGAGGCCTTCGCCCGCCTGGTCTACGGCCGACTCGATCGCGACCACACGCCGGCGTTCGAGGGCGATCCCGACCTGCTGGCCGAGCTGCGCACGGCCTACCCCGGCTTCTGACGTGTCCATCCCGCCGGTGGAGGTGGTGGTGCTGGGGAGTGGCACGCCGCGCCCCGATCCGGGGCGCGGCGGCTCGGCCCTGGCCGTGGTGGCCGGACGCGACTGGCTGCTGGTCGACTGTGGACGCGCCGCCACCCAGCGGGCCATCGACGCCGGCCTGGACCTGACCGCGCTGGTGGCGGTCGCCCTCACCCACCATCACTCGGATCACGTGAGCGACCTGGCCACGCTGGCCACCACCCGCTGGACGGCGGGCGCCACCTCCCCGCTCGTGGTGATCGCTCCCGAGGGGCCCACGTCCCGCTTCGCCTCCCGCTGCCTCGACGCGTACGGGGATCAGGCCTTCTACGCGCAGTCGACCGAAGCCGCCGGGCCCCGGCCGCGCCTCGCCGTCCAGGCCTTCGAGCCGACCCCGACCGTCACCGCCGTCTACGAGGGCGGCGCCTGGCGTCTGGCGTCGGTGCTCGTAGACCACCACCCGGTGACCCCGGCGGTCGGCTACCTGGTCGAGCGGGACGGCTGCCGCGTGGCCGTCAGCGGGGACACCGCGGTGGGCGACGGCATGCGGGCCCTGGCCCGGGACGTGGACGTCCTGGTCCACGAGACGCTGCACCCCGCCCGGGTGCCCGCCGACTTGCTCGCCTGGAACGCCGGGGCCGACGCCGTGGGCGCCCTCGCCGCGGCGGCATCGCCCGCGACCCTGGTCCTCACCCACCTGCTCCCCGCGCCCACCGACCCGGCCCACGAGCGGTCCTACCTCGACGAGGTCCGCCGCGGCGGCTACCAGGGCCCCACGGTGGTCGCCTCCGACCTGGTGCGCATCCCCGTAAGGTCCCGGCCCGCATGACCCGGTTCGAGCCGGGGGCGTCCATCGTGCGGCGCGACGTGTTCGCCGGCCGGGTGTGGAGTGTGTGCCCGGGACGGGTGATGTCCGACGACGGCGACGAGCTCGCGTTCGCGTGCTGGCCGGGGGTCGAGACGCTGGCGCCCGAGCCGTTCATCCGCTGGCTGAGGGCACCGTCGAGCGAGGGCCGGGATGCGTGCTTCGCCGCCCTGGCCGAGCGGCGCTGGCACCTGGGGTCGTGGAGCTGGATGTGGACCAACGTGGTCCGGGTGGTGGCCGAGGGGCGCTGGTACATGGTGAGCGCGATGTACGAGGGCTCCTCCGGCGAGCCGCGGTGCTGGTACGTCGACTTCACGCGGCCGCCGGAACGGGGTGATAACGGGATCGACACCCTCGACCTCCTGCTCGACCTGGTCGTCGACCCCGGCGGGGCGTGGACGCTCAAGGACCAGGACGAGTTCGAGCACGGCCACCGGGTCGGGGTGATCACCGACGCCGAGCGGGCCGCGGTGCAGGCCGCCCAGGAGGAGGTGATCGACCTGGTCGAACGCCGGGCGGGACCGTTCTCCGAGGACCTCGGCACCTGGTGTCCGGACCCGGCCTGGGACCGGCCGAGCCTGCCGGTGGGCATCGGCAGGGTGTGATCCGGGCGGGCCCGGGATGCCAGGCTGAACCGATGATCTCCGCCGCCGCCGAACAGTTCGACCTCTCCGACCGCGTGGCCGTGGTCACCGGCGGCTCCCGCGGGCTCGGGCGCGAGATGGTCCGGGCCTTCGCCGCCGCCGGTGCCGACGTGGTCATCGCCAGCCGCAAGCTGGACAACTGCACGCTGCTCGCCCACGAGATCGAGGAGACGACCAAGCGCCGGGCGCTGGCGGTGGCCTGCCACGTGGGCCACTGGGACGACTGCGACCGGCTGATCGAGACCGTCTACGCCGAGTGGGGCCGCATCGACGTCTTCGTGAACAACGCCGGGATGTCCCCGCTGTACGGGGACCTCACCGACGTGAGCGAGGCACTGTGGGACAAGGTCCAGGACGTCAACCTCAAGGGGCCGTTCCGCCTGGCCGCCCTGGCCGGCACCCGCATGAAGGCCGCGGGGCGCGGCTCGATCATCAACGTGAGCACGTCTGGGTCACTCCGCCCCGCGCCCACGTTCCTCCCCTACGCCGCGGCCAAGGCCGGGCTCAACGCCCTGACGGTCGGCTTCGCCCACGCGTTCGGCCCTGAGGTCCGGGTCAACACCCTCATGCCCGGGCCCTTCCTCACCGACGTGAGCGAGGCCTGGGAGGACGGCGGCTCCTCGCTCGCCCGCGCCGGCTTCGCCCTCGGACGCGTCGGGCAGCCGTCGGAGATCGTGGGCGCCGCCCTGTACCTCGCCAGCGACGCATCGAGCTTCACCACCGGGGCGACGCTCCGCGTCGACGGCGGGATGCCCTAGCCAGCCTCAGGCCGAGCGCGGGGCGAACATGATGACGGCCACGCCCAGCAGGCATACGCCCGCGCCGAGCAGGTCCCAGCGATCGGGGCGGAAGCCGTCGGCCACGATGCCCCAGGCCAGCGAGCCGGCCACGAAGATGCCGCCGTA
>DASRJN010000343.1:0-5854 GCA_035649455.1 Acidimicrobiales bacterium | reverse complement strand
ATCGGCGTGGCGGATGAAGTCGGGCTCGTCCGCGGTCAGCAGCACCAGCGAGCGGGCGCAGAGGCGGTCGCCTTGGGCGATCGTCACCGTGCTGCTGGCGAAGGCGCGCCCGGAGTGCATGCGCTCGACCACGATCTCGACCGGGACGTCGGGGCGGCCGCCGCGGGCGAAGATGGTGTGCAGGGTCTTGACCCGCTTGCCGTCGTGGCCTGCCAGCCCGGCCACGATGGCCTGCGCCATCAGCTGCCCGCCGAAGATCACTCCGGCGGTGGCCTGGACGTTCCCGGCGGTGTAGCGGTCGGGGCCGTCCGGCTCGAGCGCGAGCGCCCCGACCAGGTCGTCGATCGAGGGCACGGGCTACTTCGGGGGGAAGCGCAGGGCGCCGTCCAGCCTGATGTTCTCGCCGTTGAGGTAGGGGTTGCGGGCGATCGAGCAGACGAGCAGGGCGAACTCCTCGGGCCGGCCCATCCGTTTGGGGAACACGATGCTACGCACCAGGTTCTCCTGCACCGCCTCGGGCACGCTGAGCATGATGGGCGTGCCCATGGTGCCGGGGGCGACCGCGCACACCCGGATGCCCAGGGCGGCCAGGTCGCGGGCCAGCGGCAGCGTCATGCCCAGGATGGCGGCCTTGGCTGCGGCGTAGGCGAGCTGGCCGGTCTGGCCCTCGATCCCGGCGATGGAGGCGGTGTTGACCACCACGCCGCGCTGGCCGTGCTCGTCGGGCTCGTTCCCGGCCATGGCCGCGGCCGACAGCCGGGTCACGTTGAACGTGCCGAACGCGTTCATCTCCATGGTCCCGACGAACGCGCCCTTGTCGTGCGGCGTGCCGTCGCGGCCCACGGTGCGGCCTCCGCCGACGCCCCCGCCCGCCACGTTGACCACGAGCGAGAAGGTCCCGACCGAGCGGGCGGCTTCGATGGCCGCGGCCACGGCGTCGTCGTCGTTGACGTCGCCGCCGGCCGCCACCACCGTGTCGCCGAGCTCCTTGGCCAGCTCGGTGCCGCGGTCGAGATCGCGGTCGAAGACGGCCACGCCCATGCCCTGGTCCACCAGCCGGCGCACCACGGCCGAGCCGAGCCCGCCCGCGCCGCCGGTCACGAGCGCGGATCGTCCCTCCAGGTCCATGTCCTCCCCTTCCCCTGCTCAGACGGTGACCGGCGCGTCGACGCGCATCAGCCGGCCGAGGTTGCCGCCCATGATGGCCGCCACGTCCTGGGACGCCAGGCCCGGCGGCAGGTGGTCGACGTAGCTGCACGGCTCGGCCAGGCCCTCGGGATGGGGATAGTCCGAGCCGAACGTCAGATGGTCCGCGCCCATCACGCCCACGAGCTCCTCGATGTCGTCCTCGTGGAACGGGCTGACCCAGACGTTGCGCTTGAACGCCGCGATCGGATCCTCGTCGAAGGCCTGGGGCATCTTGCGGTAGGTGTCCTCCAGGTGGTCCAGGAACGGGACCACCCAGTCGCCACCGTTCTCGATGGAGGCGACCTTCAGGTCGGGGAAGCGGGTGAAGGTCCCGTGGCAGACGAAGGCGGCCATGGAGTCCTCGATGGGTCGCTTGCCCATGGTCAGCATGCGGAAGGCGTCGGGCCGGAACGGCAGCATCTCCTGCGGCCCGGTCCAGTCGGCCTGGTAGCGGGAGTAGCCGCTGTCGGAGGCGTGCATCGACACCAGCACGCCCGCGTCCACCACGGCCTGCCAGAACGGGTCGAACTCCTCGTAGCCGAACGACCGGGAGCCGCCGTAGGCCGGGACGGGCGCGGGCCGGATCAGCACAGTGCGGGCGCCGCGCTCCACCGCCCACTCCAGCTCCTCGATGGCCCGCTCCACGATGGGCAGGGTGATGATCGGCGTGGTGAAGATGCGGTCCTCGTGGTTGAAGCTCCACTCCTCGTACAGCCACTCGTTGAGCGAGTGGATGACCGCGTGGATGAGCTCGGGGTCGTCGCGCATGCGCTCCTCGAGCAGGCTGGCCAGCGTCGGGAACAGCAGCGTGCGATCGAGGCCCTGGCTGTCCATCAGCTCCAGGCGGGCCCCGGGCTCGCGGAACGCCGGGATGGCGCGCATCGGGTCGCCCACGATCTCGCGGTACGACTTCCCCTCGGGATTGCCGACGCGGAAGTACTCCTCCTGGGCGCCGGGCCGGGCCACCACGTCGAAGCTGGGGTTGGGGATGTAGTTGCTGATCGTGCCCCGCACCACGATCTTCGTGCGCCCCCTCATGTCGACGTAGTCGATGGCGCCCCGGTAGCGGTCCGGCAGGTGGCGGGTGAACGCATCCTTGGTCTCGTACAGATGGTTGTCGGCATCGAAGACCGGGAACCCGAGCCGTCTCGTCATGACTCGCAACGTAGATCGTTTCTAACGTTTGGGTCAACTCTCGAACACCGGATACGCGATCTACCTGCGGATCGGTTCACTTGCCGTGGTCGGGCGTGCGCAGTACCTAACGTCTTGGTCATAATGACGACCTGAAGAGGGAGGGGTCATGACCGCAGTCATGCAGGGCGTTCGCATCCTGGAGGTGGCCGAGCACACGTTCGTGCCCGCGGCGTCGGCGCTCCTCGCCGACTGGGGCGCGGAGGTCGTCAAGATCGAGCACGTCGAGCGGGGCGACGCCATGCGGGGCCTCGCCTCCAGCGGCCTCGCCATCATGGGCAATGGCGTCCACGTGCTGCTGGAGCACTCCAACCGCGGCAAGCAGAGCCTGGGCCTGGACCTCACGTCCGAGGAGGGCCTCGACATCCTCTACAAGCTGGCCGCCACCTGCGACGTCTTCCTCACCAACAAGCTGCCCAGCGTGCGGGCCAAGCTGCGCATCGACGTCGACGACATCCGCGCCCACAACCCCGACATCGTCTACGTGCGGGGTACGGGCCAGGGCGAGCGGGGGCCGGAGGCCGACCGCGGCTCCTACGACTCGCTCGCCTACTGGTGCCGGGCGGGCGTCGCCATGGGGGTCAAGCAGGCGAGCTACGACTACGTGCCCGCCCCGCCCGCGCCCGCGTTCGGCGACTCCATCGGCGCCATGACCATCGCGGGCGGGATCATGGGCGCGCTGTTCCACCGAGAGCGCACCGGTGAGGCGACCACGGTGGACGTCTCGCTGCTCGGCACCGGCATGTGGTCGATGGGCGCGGCGCTGGCGCTCTCGCTCCAGCACAACGTGGGCTGGTCCCCGCCGCCGGTCGGTGCCCCGACCGGGAACCCGCTCAGCGGCACCTACCGCTGCCGCGACGGCAAGTTCGTGTCGCTCACCTGCCTGCAGGCGGCTCGCTACTGGGCCGAGGCCTGCGTGGTGCTCGGCCAGCCCGACCTGGCCGACGACGAGCGCTTCGCCAGCGCCGAGGCCATCCGCGAGAACATCGCCGCCGCGACCGACGCGGTGCGGCAGGCGTTCACCGAGCGCGACGCGGAGGACTGGCGCGAGCGGCTGGCCGGCTTCAGCGGCCAGTGGGCGATGGTGCAGGACACGCTGGAGGTGGCGTCCGACCCCCAGTCCGTGGCCAACGGCTACGTCCAGGACTGCGAGACGGCCGAGGGCGTGCCCTTCCGGCTGGCCGCCGCCCCCGTCCAGTTCGGCGGGGAGGCCGCGGCGCCCCGGCGGGCGCCCGAGTTCAACGAGCACGGTGATGCCATCCTCGGCGGGCTGGGGCTCGACACCGACACGATCCTGGACCTGAAGGTCCGGGGCGTAGTGGCGTAAAGGAGACATGGCATGGGACTGTTCGACGCGTACAGGTACGACGGGCGCCGGGCGCTGGTCGTCGGCGGGGCCACGGGCATGGGCGCGGCGGTGGCCGAGCTGGCCAAGGACGCCGGCGCCGAGGTCGTCGTCATGGACCGGGCCGAGATCACCCTCCCGGGGGTCAAGGCCATCCACCTGGACCTGTCCGACAAGGCCTCGATCGACGCCGCCCTCGAGGAGTGCGGCGGCCCCGTGCACGCGCTGTTCTCCTGTGCCGGCGTGGCCGACGGCACGCCCGGGATCGAGCGCATCAACTTCATCGGCCACCGCTACCTCATCGACCGGCTGCTGGCGGGCGGCATGCTGCCCCGCGGCTCGGCCATCGGCATGATCTCCTCGGCCGCCGGCTTCGGCTGGCAGGCCAACCTGGAGCGCCTGGGCGAGTACCTGGCCATCACCGACTTCGACGAAGCGACTCGCTGGGCCCACGACAACAGCCATGCCGACTACATGTGGAGCAAGCTGTCCATCAACGCCTACGTCGCCCGCGAGGCGTTCGGCCTGCTCAAGCAGGGCATCCGCATCAACGCCATCATGCCCGGGCCGACCGACACCCCCCTGGCCCAGGCCAACAAGGAGATGTGGCTCGGGTTCGGCTCCGACTACCGAGACGAGGCAGGCATCCAGGCGTCCACGCCGCTGGAGCAGGCCTATCCGCTGCTCTTCCTGTGCAGCGACGCGGCCTCGGGCATCACCGGCGTCACCATGGTCACCGACGCCGGCTACTTCAGCGCGGGGATCAGCGGATCGTTCCCGCCCGCGTCGCCCGCGGTCGGGTTCCTCGCCAACACCACCTTCTGAGGGCCGGTGCGCCCGCTCCCCCAGCTGACGCCGGTCAACCAGTGGTTCTGGACCTCGGGGGCGGACGGCCGCCTCCGGGTCCAGGGATGCCAGGACTGCAAGACGCTGGTCCACCCGCCGGCGCCGGTATGCCCGGTGTGCCGGAGCCGGTCGTGGGAGCCCACGGTGGTGTCGGGCCGCGCCACCGTCGTGGCGTTCACGGTCAACCACCACTCGTGGCACCCGGACTTCGAGGCGCCTTACGCCATCGCCAACGTGGCCCTGGCCGAGGACCCGACGGTGCGCCTGACCACCAACGTCGTCGGCTGCGCGCCCGAGGAGGTCCACGTCGGCCAGGAGGTGATGGTCCGCTTCGAGCAGCACGACGACGTGTGGCTGCCGCTGTTCGAGCCGACGGGCGACACCGATCCGACCGACCGGGTGGGCGAGCCCGCCTTGCCGGAGCCGCGGGCGCCCCTGAGCGACGACCGGTTCGAGCACCGGGCCGTGCTATCGGGGATGGGCCGGTCGGCCCTCGGGCGCCGGCTCATGGTCGACCCGCTGTCGCTCACGGTCGACGCCTGCCTGGCCGCCATCGCCGACGCCGGCCTCACCCCCGAGGACATCGACGGCCTGTCCACCTACCCGGGCGCGGCCGGCGTGGGCATGAGCGAGGGCGGGGTCATGGCGGTGGAGGAGGCGCTCCGCCTCCACCCCACCTGGATCAACGGCGGCGGTGACATCCCCGGCCCCGGCGGCGCCGTGATCGCCGGCATGCTCGCGGTGGCGAGCGGGCTGTGCCGCCATGTCCTGTGCTTCCGCACGGTGTGGGAGTCGACGTTCGCCGCCCTGCGGATCGGGCCCGGAGCGACCGGTGCGAGTGGCCGGGTGTCGGGCCCGTTCCAGGAGTGGCGCGCCCCCTTCGGCGCCCTGTCCGCCGCCAACTGGATCGGCATGAACGCCAACCAGTACCTCCACCGCTACGGGGCGCCGCGGGAGATGCTGGGCTGGATCGCCCTCAACGGCCGGGCCAACGCCGCTCGCAACCCGGCGGCCATCTACCGCGACCCCATGACCATGGACGACTACCTGGCGGCCCGGCCCATCACCAGCCCCTTCGGCCTCTACGACTGCGACGTGCCCTGCGACGCCTCGATCGCGGTCATCGTGTCCGCCGCCTCGGTGGCCCCCGACCTGCCCCGGCCCGCGGTCCATGTCGAGGCGATCGGGACCCAGATCACCGAGCGCATCTCCTGGGACCAGGGCACGATCACGCACGAGCCCCAGGTCCTCGGCCAGGCCGCGCACCTGTGGACCCGCACC
>DASRJN010000342.1:0-5696 GCA_035649455.1 Acidimicrobiales bacterium | reverse complement strand
ATCTGATCCTTGGACGCCGCGGCCACGAGGTCGCGCACGCTGGTGTCGGCGATGAGCCGGCCGCGACCGATGACGACGAGGTGGTCCGCAGTGTCTTCGAGCTCGCTCATCAGGTGGCTGGAGACGAGCACAGCGCGGCCTTCGGCGGCCAGCGACCGCAGGAACCCGCGGATCCAGCGGATGCCGTCAGGGTCCAGCCCGTTGACCGGCTCGTCGAACAGCAGCGTCGGGGCGTCGCCCAGCACGGCACCGGCGATGCCCAGCCGTTGCAGCATGCCGAGGGAGAGCCCGCCGGCTCGTCGCCGCGCCGCGGACGTGAGCCCCACCAGCTCGAGCACTTCGTCGACGCGGGCACCGGGGATGCCGTTGGACTGGGCCATCCATGCCAGGTGGTCCCGGGCCCGCCGGGCCGGGTGGACCGCGGTGGCGTCCAGCAGCGCGCCGACGTGCAGGAGCGGTGTCCGTAGGGTCCGGTACGGCCGCCCACCGACGAGCGCGGTTCCCTCGTCGGGGGCGTCGAGGCCCAGGATGACGCGCAGCGTCGTCGACTTGCCCGCCCCATTGGGGCCGACGAACCCGGTCACCTGCCCCGGACGCACCGTGAAGGACAGGTCGTCGACGGCCGTCGTCCGGCCGTACCGCTTGTGCACCCCTCGCACCTCGATGGTGGCGTCCATGGCGGCGACCATACGAAGGCATCCCCCACGCTGTCGTCACGCCCGGGAGTCGTTCACAGCTCTCCCGCAGGTGACCCCGCCGGCGTCGGGTCCCTCCCGCGAGGGATGCCCGGGCCACCTGCGCAACGGCGACAATGCAGAGGTGCAGGTCGCACGGGTTCGCACCAGCCTCGTCCGCCGCGCCGGCCCGATCGTCCGGTGGCTGGTGGCGACGCCGGAGGGGCTGCTGGTGGCCGGCCTCGTGCTGGCCCTGCTGGCCACGGCCGAGATCGTCCTCGCTCCCGATGCCGCGGCTGACCGCGAGAGCAGCGAGCTGTCCACGGCCATCCTCCTCGGTCTCGGTGTCGGCCTGCCCGTCGCCGCGGTCAGGACCCACCTCGTGGCCGCGACCGGTGCGATCTCGTTGGCCGCCTTCCTCACGCTGCTGATCCACGGGCGCACCACCGTGGCCGGCGCAGTGGCGCTCGCCGTCAGCCTCTACCTGCTGGGCGTGCGCCCCCGGTGGCGCGCCGCGGCCCTGGTGGCCATTGCCTTCGCCGCCTACGCGGTGATCGCCGTAGTGGTCGATCCGGACATGCCCGACGGACCGGCCATCGCCCTGGCGCTGGTGGCCGTGGACTCAGTGGGCGCCGGGCGGGCTCACCGTCTCTGGCGCCAGGCCCGGGCACGCGACGCCACGACCGAGACCATGACCGCCGCAGTCCTCGAGTACGAGGCTCGCGGCGAGCGGGCCCGCATCGCCCGCGAGCTCCACGACGTCGTGGCGCACCACATCTCGATGATCGCGGTGCAGGCCGAGACCGCCCGGCTCGCCACGCCGGGCATGCCCGCCGACGGCGCCCGGCAGCTGCTCGCCATCGGCGACACCGCCCGGACGGCGCTGACCGAGATGCGGCGGCTTCTCGGTGTCCTGCGGGAGGACACGAACGGGGACTCGGACGCGGCCACCAGGCGCCAGCCGCAGCCCGGCCTGCACCAGCTGGTCGAGCTGGTCGACGATGCCCGCGCGTCGGCCGGCGCCACGACGCGCCTGGTCGTCCGGGGCTGCGTCGCGCCGCTCGACCCGGGCATCGAGCTCACCGTGTACCGGATCGTCCAGGAAGCCCTCACCAACGCCCGCCGCCACGCGCCCGGAGCGGCCGTCGACGTGGAGCTCGACTACGCCGCGGACGTGCTCACGGTCCGAGTCAGGGACAACGGTCCCGGACCGTCCGCTACGACCGCGACCGACGGCTCTCCCACCGGGGGCCATGGGCTCCTGGGGATGCGCGAGCGGGCCGCCTCCGCCGGCGGCCGGCTGTGGGTCGGCGCCGCGCCGGTCGGGGGCTTCCTGGTCGAGGCCACCCTCCCGGCCGCCCGGCGCACCCCGGAGGCCGTCGCCCGATGAGCGCCGGGCTGCCGGTGCGCATCGTCGTGGTCGACGACCAAGAGGTCGTGCGGGCCGGGTTCGCCGCGCTGCTCGGCACCCAGGCGGACTTCACGGTGGTCGGGACCGCGGCCGACGGCGCCGAGGCGCTGCAGGTCTGCGGTGACCGGCACCCGGACGTGGTGCTCATGGACGTGCGCATGCCGACCATGGACGGTGTCGAGGCGACGGCGCGCCTGACCACCGGCGACGGCCCGGTCCCGCGCGTCGTCATCCTCACCACCTTCGACCTCGACGAGCACGTCTACGACGCGCTCAGCGCCGGTGCCAGCGGCTTCCTGCTCAAGGACGTGACCGCCGAGCGGCTGTTCGACGCCGTGCGGGTCGTCGCCGCCGGTGGCGCCCTCCTGGCCCCCACGGTCACCCGCCGGCTGATCGCCGAGTTCGCCCGCCAGCGACCCCGGCCCGCGCCCGAGCCGTCCCGGGGCGACGCCCTGATCGGGGCGCTGACGCCGCGTGAGGTCGAGGTGCTGCGGCTCGTCGCCGAGGGCCTCACGAACGCCGAGATCGCCGGACGCCTGTTCCTGGGCGAGGAGACGGTCAAGACCCATGTGAGCCGGATGCTCCGCAAGCTCGGTCTGCGCGACCGTACCCAGGCCGTGATCGCGGCCTACGAATCGGGCCTCGTGACCCCCGACAGCTCAATGGAGCGGTGACCAGCTGCTGGTTCGAAGGAGCTTGCTCTCCCACTGGTCGCGGTACTCGAGGCCCCGGTGCATGTACGACCCCGGCCACCGGCTCGGGTCGTAGTTCTCGGGCTCGGAGATGAGGTTCAGCAGCAGGCCATAGTTGAGGATCTTCTGCATGAGGACGGCTTCGGGCCGCCGGTGGGTGCCGTAGGCGACCTGGAAGCAGGCCTGGATGTCGAGGATCCTCCGCTCGGGCGGGGTCTGGCGCATCATCTGGAAGTACTCGTTGTCCCAGAATTCGATGTAGTCGTCGAGCGCGGCCGTGGGCCAGCCCGTGTCCTCCATGTACAGCGACAGGTCGTGCTCGCGGCCGTCGACCGGCACGCCGGCCAGGTCGATCTCCTGCAGGGGCGACCAAGCGACGGGCACGAGCATCTTGCCGTCGACCCGGTGGCGCAGCCGGCCGACGGCCCGGGACCAGTCGTGCAATGCGCCGCCGCGCAGTGACTCCGCCAGCCGCTGGTAGGCCTGGCCGTCACGGACCGCGGTGACCGTGACCACGTGGTAGGCCGGACCGCTGCCGTGGGCGTGGTTGAGGTACCACAGCAGCCGGGCGTCGTCCCCTTCGGCCAGGACCGGCATCCAGCCCTCGCGGTAGGCGGACTCGAACTCGTGCTCCCGGTCGCCGATCACCGCGTGGACTTCGTGCATGAAGAGCATGTCAGCGAGCCTCTTCGTCGGAGAGGACCACGGCGGCCAGGGCCTGGCGGCTGACCTTGCCGAGGTTGCTGTAGGGCAGGTCGTCGGCGAAGACGATCCGTTCCGGCCGCTTGTAGCGGGCCAGACGTTCCGCCGCGAACGCCCGGAGGTCGTCGGGATCGACGTCCTCGCCGTCGACGGTGACCACGACGGCGGCGACCCGTTGCCCCAGCTCGGGGTCGGGCACGCCGCAGACGCCGGCGTCGCGTACGGCCGGATGGCTGCGCAACACCTCCTCGACCTCGATCGGGCCGAACTTCTCGCCGCCCCGGTTGATCGTGTCGGTCATGCGGCCCACGGGGTGGAGGTAGCCGTCGTCGTCGAGGAAGGCCAGGTCGCCGGTGCGCAACCAGTCCCGGGTGACGTTCTGGGCCGCCCGCACCCACACCTGGCCGACCGCGCCGGCCGGGCAGTCGGTCTCGGTGGCCACATCGACGATCCGCAGCTCGACCCCGGGGAGGGCCTTGCCCGCGGACCCCAGCTTCCGGCGGGCCCGGTGGTCCTCGGCGGTGAGGGCGGCGTAGGCGCCGAGGGTCTCGGTCTGGCCGAACACGTTCGAGAAGCGCACGTCGGGCAGGGCGTCGAGGGCGCGGGCGACCAGCGCCACCGGGGCGGCCGCCGCGCCGTAGCTGATCTGCTGGAGCGAGCTCAGGTCGCGCTGCGGGAAGTCGGGATGGTCGAGGATGCGCTGGAGCATCGTGGGCACGATGAGCGTCTGGGACACGCGGTGCTGCTCGACCGCCTCCAGCCAGGCGCCGGCGGCGAACCGGGGGAGCATCACCATGGTCCGCCCCGCCCGCAGGCTGACGAGCAGCCCGAGCGTGCCACCGATGTGGAAGATCGGGGCCGACATCAGGTCGACCACCGGCGGGGCGTCGGGGTCGATGGGCGCGGCGTAGAAGCCGAGGCGCTCGGCGACCACTCCGTGGCTGATGGCGACGGGCTTGGGCAGGCCGGTGGTCCCGCTGGTGAACAGCACCAGGGCGTCGTCCGTGTCGGCGACGGCGACGGCGGTCCCGTCCGGCCCGTCCGGCCCGTCCAGCCTGTCCTGGTCCGGGCCGGCGACGTCGTCCTCGCCGAGCACGGCCTCGGCACCGAGCACCTCGGCGAGGTTCGTCCGGAACGGCTCGCCGGCCACGCCGATCCGGGCGTCGACCGCCGTCGCCAGCTTGCTGAGCTCGTCCGCCGTCAGCAGGACGTTCATCTGCGCCGAGCACGCGCCGATCCGGGCCGCGGCCAGGATGGTGGCGACCGAGAGGATGCTGGCGTGGTCGACCAGCGCCACGCGGGCGCCAGGCCCGACCCCGCGGGCGGTCAGGGCCGCGGCCACCCGGCGCACCCACTGCTCGAGGTCCCGGTAGCTGCACTGGCGATCGCCGGCGATGAGCGCAGTGCGCTCGGGCACTTCGGCGACCGCGGGATCGATGGCCTGGCCGATGTTCATCGTCGGCGGCCTCACGACAGCGGGGACCAGGTGGCGGTCCGGAGCAGCTTGCTGCGCCACTGGTCGCGGTACTCGAGGGCGTCGTGCATCCACGTGCCGGGGCGCCTCATCTCCGCCGGGATGTCGTGGGTCAGCAGCTGCACGAGGCCAGGCATGCTGTGCACCTTCTGCATCAGCGTGACCTCGGGCCCGCGCCCGGCCCCCGGCATCGTCTGGCTCGCCGCCTCGATGCGGAGCAGCATGTCGCCCTCGGCGTGGGCACCGAGCAGGCGGGCGTAGACCTCACGGGCCGCGGTGACGTAGTCGTCGAGGGTGCCGGGCTTGGGCCACATCGTGTCCTCCATGTAGAGGCTCGGGTCGTGGCGACCGCCGTCGGTCGGGACCTCGGCCAGGTCCACGTCGAGCGGCGACCAGTCGAGCGGCATCAGCAGCCGGCCCTGCACGTGGTGCCGGCAGCCGTCGACGTCCCGGGCCCACTGCCGTAGGTCCCCCCGATGCACCCGCTGGGCCAGCCGCTCCCATGCCGCGCCGTCGGCCAGCCCGGTGACGGTCACGACCTGGTAGGACGGACCGGTGCCGTGAGCGTGGTGCAGGAACCACAGCAGCCGGGCGCCCTCATCCTCCGCGAGCGCCGCCATCCAGGCCTGGTAGGCGGCCTCGAACTCCTGTTCCCGCTTGCCCACCACGCGGTGGACCTCATGGAGGAGCAGCACCCCGACCCCCTCGACCTAGTGCCCTCGTGCGCCTCCCTGACTAACACA
>DASRJN010000341.1:0-3901 GCA_035649455.1 Acidimicrobiales bacterium | reverse complement strand
GTGCCGCGTCTACGAGATGAGCATCGGGAACGGCGAGTGGAAGCTGTGGCGGGACGGCGAGCCGTTCTCCCAGCGGTTCACGGCGACGATCACCGACGACGGGAACACGATCACCGGGCGTTGGGAGACCGCCGAAGACTCGACCAACTATGTGCCCGACTTCGACCTCGTCCTTCGCCGGGTCGTCGACTGACGCGGGGCTGGTCGCCCCAGGCGCGTCGTGACCGCCTCGGCGGTGAGGCCGCGGGGCCCGAGGAGCCGGAAGGATGCCAGCGTCCGCAGCGGCGCAGTCTCCTCGTCGACGAGCGACCGACGGGCTAGGTGGCGACGCCGTGCTCGCGGAGGACGGCGTTGAGGGCAGCCTTGTCGTGGCGTTCGCCCTCGGCGAAGCGCTTGAGGATGACGGCGCAGGGGAACCCGAACGTGCCGCCGGGTAGCTCCTTGGGGCGGGTGGCGTTGATCACCAGGCACCACGGGGGAACCACGCCGCGGGAGACCTCCTCGCCGGTCTCGCCGTCGATCACCGGGATCGACGGGTTCAGGATCACACCCGCGCCCAGCATCGCTCCCTGGCCCACGCGGGCGCCCTCGGTGACCATGGATCGGCTGCCGACGAAGGCGCCGTCCTCCACCACCACCGGGGCGGCCTGGGGTGGCTCGAGAACGCCGCCGATGCCGACGCCGCCCGCCAGGTGCACGTCGGCGCCGATCTGGGCGCACGAGCCGACCGTGGCCCACGTGTCCACCATCGAGCCGGCGCCCACGCGGGCGCCGATGTTGACGTAGCTCGGCATCAGGATGGTGCCCCGGTCGAGGAACGAGCCCCAGCGGGCCGACGCTCCCGGGACGACCCGGACCCCAGCGGCCTCGTAGCCCGACTTGAGCGGGATCTTGTCGGCGAACTCGAAGGGGCCCAGCTCGTGGGTGACCATCCGGGCCTGGCGGAACAGCAGCAGGATCGCCTGCTTGAGCCACTCGTGCACCACCACGTCGCCGTCGACCACCTCGGCGACCCGGGCCTCGCCCCGGTCGAGCAGGTCGATCGCCTCGTGGACGGCGGCGACGGCTTCGGGGTCGTCCGGAGGGACCTCGTCGCGGCGCTGCCACAGCTCCTCGATGCGGGCACGCAGGTCGGCCATGGCTGCCGACCCTACCGCGACCGAGGTAGGTAGACCGGTCGTCTAGGCTGGCCGGCCATGAGCGAGGCGACCCAACGCTGGGAGATCGGAGCGGCGCGGATCACCAGCGTCGTGGAGGCGCAGACCGACGGCATCCCACCGGCGTTCTTCTTCCCCGACGGCGACGAAGCCACGGTCCTCCGCCACCCCTGGCTGGCGCCCCACTTCGCCGACGACCAGGGCCGGGTCGGGCTGCGGGTGCAGGCGTTCGTGATCGAGGCCGGCGGCCGCACCGTGGTGGTCGATCCGTGCGTGGGCAATGGCCGGGACCGCTCGCTCCCGCTCTGGAACCAGCAGGACTGGCCGTTCATGGAGCGCTTCCGCGCCGCCGGGTTCGACCCCGAGGACGTGGACCTCGTGGTCCACACCCACCTGCACCTCGACCATGTCGGCTGGGACACCCACCGGGACGGCGGCCGCTGGGTGCCCACCTTCACCCAGGCCCGCCACCTGTACGTCGCGGAAGAGGTCGACGCTCAAGCGGCCGACCCGGCTGACGACGCCGCCGCCGTCCGGGTCGACTCGATCGAGCCGATCTTCGCCGCGGGGCTGGCCGAGACCATCGACGCCGACAGCGACCTCGGCGGCGGCCTCCGGCTGACCCCCACCGCGGGCCACACCCCGGGCCATGCCTCACTGTGGCTCGACGGCGGCGGCGAGCGCCTCGCGCTGATCACCGGCGACATCCTCCACCACCCGATCCAGTGCTCCGAGCTGGAGCTGAACTTCGTCAGCGACCAGGACGGCCCGGCCGCCCGGGCCACGCGGCGACGGCTGCTGGCCGAGGCGGCGGACGCCGGGGCCCTGGTCTTCGGGACCCACTTCCCCACCAGCCCCGCCGGCACGCTCGTCGCCACCGGCGAGGGCAGCGACGGCTGGCGCTTCGTGCCCCAGGACGGGCGCTAAGCCGGCGGCAGGTGGGCCACCAGGGCCTGCAGCAGCAACGTCTCGTTGGGGTAGCGCTGCAGCGCCACGGCGGCGGCGTCGATGCGGACCGTGGCGTCGACCAGGTCGCGGCGGGGCGAGCCGGCCGCGACCAGTGCATCGCGGTAGGTCGCGGCCAGCGTGGCCAGGCCGAACCGCAACTCGGCGGTGCGGAACCGCCGCACCTCCCGCTTGTGCCGGGTCTCCAGGTCCCGCTTGCCGGCGCCCCGCAGCCCGAAGCGCTCGATCTGCTCGTCCAGCGCCGCCGCCTCCTCCGCCTGCCGGGCCTGCAGCGGGCCCAGGGCCTCGCCGATCATCGACTGCAGCTCGGCGACGACCTCGGCGGCCCGGTGCCCGGTGCCGTCGAGGCGGCGGGGCACGTCCCGCCACGCCTGGTGGCGCAGGGCCAGCCGGTCGTCGGTGGCGAGGGTGCGGGCCCGGTCCAGGTCGCCGCCCGCAGCCGCGGCCGCGGTTGCCGCGGCCGCAGGAGAGACGCCGGAGGCCACCAATGCGTCAACCACGACCTCGGTGGCCAGGGCGAACACTTCGACCCGCACGCAGCGGCTGGCGATGGTGACCAACTCGGGGACGACCTCGATGGCCAGCAGCACGAAGATGGTCGACGCCGGCGGCTCCTCGATGATCTTGAGCAGGTAGCCGGCCGCCTCGTCCTCCATGGCCTCGCAGCCACTGGCCACGATGACCTTGTGCTCACCCTCGATGGGCAACAGCGTGGCGTGCCGCACCACCCGCTCGGCGTCGCCCTTGCGGAAGGTGTTGCCCTCGGGCTCGACCACCCGCAGGTCCGGGTGCTGCTCGGCCAGCGCCAGCCGCACATGGCGGTGCCGCGCGTCGCTGTCCGGTGCCGCCCCCGAGGACAGGACCGATGCGGCGAAGGCCCGCGCCAGCGCCCGCTTGCCCGCACCCGCCGGTCCCACCAGCAGGTAGGCGTGCACCGGCGACTGCGCCGCGGCCGCGAGCTGGCGGGTCGCGGCGGGCTGGCCCACCACCTCGCGCCAGGGGTCGTCCGCCCGCGCGGGATCGACCGGCACTGCGGTATCGCTCACCGGAGCTCCGCCTCCGCGTCGGCCGCCGCGGCCGAGTCGGCCAGGTCGGGTAGCCGGTCGATCGCCGCCCGCCACACCGCGGCCGCGACCTCTCCCGCGGACGCAGTGCCGTCGACCACCACCCAGCGGTCGGACTCGGTGGCGGCCAGGGCCCGGTAGCCGCGGGCGACCCGGTCGTGGAACTCCCCGCCCGCCGCCTCCATCCGGTCGGGCGTGGCGCCCACGCGGGACATGGCCACGGCGAGCGGCACCTCCAGCAGGACGACCAGGTCCGGCCACAGGCTGTCGGCCGCCCAGGCGGACAACCGCCGCAGCTCGGTCACCGCCAGGCCCCGGCCGTAGCCCTGGTAGGCCAGGGACGACCCGATGTAGCGGTCCGACACCACGTGGCGGCCGGCGGCCAGAGCCGGCCGCACCACCTCGGCCACGTGCTGGGCCCGGTCGGCCGCCATGAGCAGCGCCTCGGCCCGGTCGTCGAGGTTGGCGGTGCGGGCGTCGAGCAGCAGCGAGCGGAGGGCGCCGCCGATGGCCGTCCCGCCGGGCTCCCGGGTGTGGAGCGCGCCGATGCGGGCCGCCAGCCGGGCCGACTGCGTCGACTTGCCGCTGGCCTCGCCTCCCTCGAAGACGATGAACCGGGCCACGTCGCTACGACGCGGACTTCTTGGCCGCGGCTTTCTTCGTCGCCGCCGTCTTCTTGGCCGCCGTCTTCTTGGCCGCGGCCTTCTTGGCGGT
>DASRJN010000340.1:0-2039 GCA_035649455.1 Acidimicrobiales bacterium | reverse complement strand
GCCGGGCAGTCCCGGGATCCCGGGATCGGTGGACACCCCGCCGGGCGAAACCGACGCCGACCTGTTCGTGGTCGGCCCCGAGGCCCCGCTGGTGGCGGGGCTGGCCGACGAGCTGCGGGCGGCCGGCCGGCTGGTGTTCGGCCCGGGGGCCGACGGAGCGCACCTGGAGGGATCGAAGGCGTGGATGAAGGAGGTCGCGTCGGCCGCGGGCGTGCCCACCGCCCGCTACGCGGCCTTCGACCGGTTCGAGCCGGCGCTGGAGTTCCTCAACTCGCTGCCCGGGCCCTGGGTCGTGAAGACCGACGGCCTGGCCGCGGGCAAGGGCGTGCTGGTGGCACCCACGCGGGCCGACGCCGAGGCCGACCTGCGGGCCAAGCTGGCGGGCGAGTCCTTCGGTGACGCCGGCCGCACGGTCGTGATCGAGGAGGGCATGATCGGGCCCGAGCTGTCGCTGCTGGTGGTGTGCGACGGCCGGCGGGCGGTGCCCCTGGCCCCGGCACAGGACTTCAAGCGGATCGGCGACGGCGACACCGGTCCCAACACCGGGGGCATGGGCGCCTACTCGCCGGTCCCCGGGGTGGGCTCCGACATGGTCGACGACGTGATGGAGCGGTTCATCTTCCCCACGCTGGCCGAGCTCCGCCGCCGCGGGATCGACTACCGGGGCGTGCTCTACGCGGGCCTGATGCTCACCGAGGACGGCCCGCGGCTGGTGGAGTACAACGTCCGCTTCGGCGACCCCGAGGCGCAGGTCGTCCTGCCCCGCCTGACCACGGACCTGGCCGAGCTGCTGGCCGCGGCCGCCGCCGGCGACCTGACCCAGGCCCCACCGCCGGCGTTCGGTCCCGGCGCCTGCGTCACCGTGGTGCTGGCCTGCGAGGGCTACCCGACGGCGCCCCGCACCGGCGACGTCATCGACGGCATCGCCGCGGCCGAGGCCGCGGGCGCCATGGTGTTCAGCGCGGGCGTCGCCCTCGGGCCCGACGACGACGGCGCCCTGGTGACCGCGGGCGGCCGGGTGCTCGCCGTCACCGGGTCGGGGCCGACCGTGGCCGCGGCCCGCGACCACGCCTATTGCGCCGTGGACCTGATCTCGTGGCCCGGCCGCCACTACCGCACCGACATAGCCAGGGAGGCAGCACGCGGATGACCAGGAAGGTCGCAATCCTCATGGGCTCGCCCAACGACAAGGACAAGATGGCCCCCGCGGCCGACACCCTGACCCGCTACGGCATCGAGGCCGACGTGCGGGTGATGTCGGCCCACCGGACCCCGGCCGTCGTGGCCGAGTTCGCCTCGACGGCCCGCGACAACGGCTACGCGGCCATCATCTGCGGCGCGGGCATGGCCGCCCACCTTGCCGGTGCGGTCGCGGCCCAGACGACGCTGCCGGTCATCGGCGTGCCCCTCTCTGGCGGTGCCCTCAACGGCGTGGACGCGCTGTACGCCACGGTCCAGATGCCCAAGGGCATCCCGGTGGCCACCGTCGCGGTCGACGGCGCCATGAACGCCGCCCTGCTGGCGGTCCAGATGCTGGCGATCGACGACCCCGACCTCACGGCCGAGCTCTGGCGTCACCGCGAGGAGATGGTCCCCCACTAGCCCCGCTCAAGCGAGTCGGCCAGCTCGGCCCCGAACCGGCGCAACGCCTCGACGTCAGCCCCCTCGGGCCATTCCGCGCTCGGCGAGGCGATCACCTTCCGTACCCACTCCGCCAGCAGCCTCCGGCTGAAGGCGGGCTCCTTCGCCTCGGCGTCGGCGAGCATGTCCTCCAGCGGGAACTGCCCGGCGAGCACGGCCAGGTCGGCCAGGTCGCGCGTCTGGACCCGGTCGAACAGGGCCAGCACCTTGTTGGCCGCCAGCTCCCGGGGCGACAGGGTGGGCCCGAGCGACGTGGTCTCGCCCGGCCATGCGATGGCGTCGCGCACGAAGTCGACCAGGAAGGTGCTCCGCCGCGGCCCGACGGCCGTCACCACGAGCGTCGCCCGCCCGCTCAGCCGCCGAGCCTCCTCGACCTCGAAGCCCTCGTCCCGCAGCGC
>DASRJN010000339.1:0-2514 GCA_035649455.1 Acidimicrobiales bacterium | reverse complement strand
CGCCATCCTGCTCCAGGACCCGGCCCTCGACGCGGCCCGCTGGCAGCCCGCGCCCGGCACGGCGCCGGCGCCGCTCACCGGGCTGGTGGGCCGCGAGCACGAGCACGCCGCGGTGATCCGGCGACTGCACACGGCGCGCCTCGTCACCGTCGTGGGACCGGGCGGGGTGGGCAAGACCACCCTCGCGGTCGACGTGGGCGCGAGCGAGATGGACTCCTACGCCGACGGCGTGGTCGTCGTCGACCTGGCCGGCGGAGGCACCGACGCGGTGGACGCCACCATCGCCACCGCCGTGGGCGCCCCGACGGGCGGCAACCCCGCCGCAGGCTCCGGGGCCGAGGGCGAGGAGCCCCTCGCTCGGGCGGCGGCGGCGCTGGCCGGCCGCCATGTGCTGGTCGTGCTGGACAACTGCGAGCACGTCGTGTCAGCGGCGGCCCGCGCCGCGCTGGCCCTGCTGCACGCCGGTCCCGGCCTGCGGGTGCTCGCCACCAGCCAGGTACCGCTGGGCGTGGCCGGCGAGGCCGTGGTGGTGCTCGGTCCGCTGGCCGTGCCGGCCGAGGGCGCCGACACTGACTCCGTGCGGCGCTCGCCCGCGGTCGAGCTGCTGGCCCACCGCCTGGACGACCTCGGCTGCCCGCCGGCCGGCGACGCGGACTGGCGCCACGCGGCCACCATCGTGCGGGCGCTCGACGGCCTGCCGCTGGCCCTCGAGATCGCGGCGGCCTCGGCCCGGGTCGAGGCGCTGGGCACGCTCGCCCGGCGACTGGCGGCCGACGCTTCCGCCGTGCTGGCCGCCGACCCGCCGGTGGGGGCCGGGCGCCGCCGGCTGGGCACCGCCCTGGACGCCGCGGTGGCCCGGCTCGACACCACCGCTGCCGAGGCCTACGCGCTGGTCAGCGTCTTCCCCACGAGCTTCGATGCCTCGGCGGCCGCGGCCGTCGCCAAGCTTGACGAGGACGACGCCCGCAAGGTGGTGGCGCAGCTGGCCGACGCCTCGCTGGTGGTGCTGGACGACCCTGAGCGCACCCGGGCCCGGCTGTTGCAACCAGTGCGGGCTCACGCCGCCGCGCGGCTGAGCCCGGAAGGCCGCGCCGCGGCCGAGGAGCGGCTCACGGACTGGTGCCTGACGCTGGCCGAAGGCCTCGACCGCAGGCTGCACACGCCCGAGCAGGCCGAAGTGATCGATCGCTTCATGATCGAGCTGCCGCTGTTCCGCACGGTGCTGAGCCGCCTGCTCGACGCCGGCGAGCCGGACGAGCTGGCGACTGCCGCTCGGCTGTTCGCGTCGTTGTCGCCCTGCTGGAGCGACTCGCCGGCCGGCCCGGAGGCCGCGACCTGGGGGGACGAGCTGCTGGCGCGGTCGGGTGAGCTCGACCCGGGACTACGGGCCCGGCTGGCGGTGGCCACCATCAACACGCAGTTCGCGTTCGAGCTGATGGCAGCCCGCTACGACCTGGCGGTCGAGGCGGGCCGCCTGGGCGCGGAAGCCGGTGACCGGTTCGTGGTGGCCGCCGCTCGGCTGCTGATGGCCATCGGGCTCGGCTGGCGGGGCACCGAGCTCGACCGGGCGGGAGTGCTCCTCGCGGAAGCCCGGGAGGGCATGGTGGCGTGCGGCGACCTGCATCGGGCCGCCGTGGCCACGGAGTTCCAGGGCTTGCTCGCGTTGCGCCGCCTGGACTTCGCCGGCGGCATCACCAAGCTGGAGGAGTCGGCCGCCGAGCACCGGGCGGTGGGCAGCCCGGGCGACGTGGCCCATGCCCTCACTTACATCGGCTACGCCCGCCGGGCGATCGGCGACAACGCCGGCGCGTTGCGCGCCTTCGACGAGGCTCGGCTGATGATCTCCGGCACCCGCGTAGCGACCTGGTTCCGGGCCGCCGTGGGCTCGGGCCACGCCTCGCTGGCACTGGGTGACACACTGGCCGCGAGCGAGGCGTTCCGCGAGGCCCACGACCGGGCGGTGGAGGTGGGCGACCACCGCATCGTCGGGACCGCGCTGGTCGGGCTGGCCACCCTGGCCCGGGGCACCGGCGACCACGAGCGTTGCGTCGCCCTGCTGCGGGCAGCCACCGACGAGGCACTGGGGGGCGGGGACCCCACCGATGCCGTGACCGCGGCCGGGATGCTGGCCGAGATGCTGGCCGACCGCGGCGCCGACGACGAGGCCGCGGTCCTGCTGGGCGCGGCCGAGCTGGTGCGCGACGAGGTGGGCGTGCGGGTGGACTTCGGGCTGGCGTACGACGCCGGGCCGCTCCGGCGGACGCTGGCGGAGCGGCTGGGCGACGAGCGCCTGGCCGCGCACGCCGGCGAGGGCCGGGCCATCGGGCTGGCCGCGCTGGTGCGCCGCACGTCGGACCGGCTGCTGGTCGGCGGGGTCGGCGGGGTCGGCGGGGAGCCCGGCCCCGGGCTGCGGCTGGTCGAAGGCGGGGCCGAGATCCACCTCGGCCTTCCTGGGAGGCTGGCGGCGCACCCCCGTCGGTAGACCATGGGCGGCCACCCGCCCTACCGCACCGC
>DASRJN010000338.1:0-2216 GCA_035649455.1 Acidimicrobiales bacterium | reverse complement strand
TTCTCCTCGGCCAGCTTGGCCGCGTCGGCATCGGTGTAGATGGGGCCGACGAACTTGGTCGGGTTCCCGAACGCCGGGTCGGACCGGTCGACCTCGATCATGGTGAGCAGCGTGGCGAAGGGGACCTCGGGCGGCAGCAGGTTGCCGAGCTCCTGCTCGATCAGGTAGCCGATCATCCCTTCGGTCTGGGCTCCCAGCACGTCGAGCGGGTAGGCCTCGACCTCCTTGTAGGCCGCGGCCTGCAGCGCCAGCAGGCCGACCTGGGGGCCGTTGCCGTGGGAGATGACCAGCTGGTGGGCCTCGGCCACCGGTGCCAGCGCCTGGGCGGCCACGCGCACGTTGGCCCGCTGGTTCTGCGCGGTCATGGGCTCGCCCCGCTTCAGCAGGGCGTTGCCGCCGAGGGCGACGAGGACGCGCACGGCCCGCTCAGCTCCCGAGGGTGGCCACGAGCAGCGCCTTGATGGTGTGCAGGCGGTTCTCGGCCTGGTCGAACACGATGCTGGCCGGCGACTCGAACACCTCGCCGGTGACCTCGAGCCCGTCGGTCATGCCCGTGTGCTCCATCATCTCCTTGCCCACCACCGTGTTGGGGTCGTGGAAGGCGGGGAGGCAGTGCATGAACTTGACCCTGGGGTTGCCCGACTTCTCCAGCAGGGCCGAGTTCACCTGGTAGGGGGTGAGCAGGTTGACCCGCTCGGTCCAGACGTCCTTGGACTCGCCCATGGACACCCACACGTCGGTGTGGATGAAGTCGGCGCCCTGCACGGCCTGGGCCGCGTCCTCGGTCACCGTGATCTGGGCCCCGGTGCGGCCGGCGATGTCCTTCGCGATGCCCACCACGTCGTCGGGCGGCGCCAGCGCGGCCGGGCCGGCCAGGCGGACGTCGGCACCGCACAGCGCCCCCATCACCAGCAGGGACCGGCCCATGTTGAACCGGCAGTCGCCCACGAAGGCGTAGGTGAGGGCGTCGTAGGGCTTGCCGCTGGCCTCGTGCATGGTCAGGAAGTCGGCCAGCATCTGGGTCGGGTGCCACTCGTCGGTGAGGCCGTTGTAGACGGGCACGCCGGCGTACTCGGCCAGCGTCTCGACGTCGGCCTGCCGGTTGCCGCGGAACTCGATGGCGTCGTACATCCGGCCCAGCACCCGGGCGGTGTCGGCCACCGACTCCTTGTGGCCCAGCTGCGATCCGGACGGGTCGAGGTAGGTGACGTGGGCGCCCTGGTCGAAGGCGGCCACCTCGAAGGCCGACCGGGTGCGGGTCGAGGTCTTCTCGAAGATCAGCGCGATCTCCTTGCCCTCGAGCCGGCGGGCTTCGGTGCCCGCGTACTTGGCGGTCTTGAGCGCCTCGGACAGCTGCAGCAGGAAGCGCAGCTCGCGGGGCTCGTAGTCGATCTCCTTCAGGAAGCTGCGGTTGCGGAGGCTGAACATCGCGCGTGCTCCTCGTAGTTCGACGGGGACTACTCCAGCATCCGGCGCGTCGGGGTGGGTGGACGCCACCCGCGCGAGGGTGGCGTCCACCCGCGCGAGGGTGGCGTCCACCCACCCGCGGCGGCGCGACCCTCGCAAGCGACCGCACTATGTCGTTGCCGCCGCGCGCGGGATGGAGGAGGAAGCGTGGAAAATTACTACCAGGGAGTGCCCGCCGAGGGGCCACCGAAGACCGGCTGGCTGGCCTTCGCCGCCACGCTGCTCGTGGTCAGCGGCATCTTCAAGATCTTCGACGCCCTCTGGGCCTTCAAGTACGACGACGAGGTGTCGCCCGAGGTCCAGACCTTCCTGTTCGAGCACGACCTGCAGTCGTGGGGCTGGGTGTGGCTGATCGTGGGCATCGTGTTGATCGTCGTCGGGCTGGCCGTGGTGACCGGCTCGGAGATCGCCCGCTGGATCGGCATCTTCGCCGCCGCCTTCGCGGCCATCACCTTCCTGCCCTGGATCTACTTCCAGCCGCTGTGGACCATCCTCAGCGTGAGCCTGGCGGTCATGGTCATCTACGGGCTGGCGGCCCAGGGCGGCCGGCGGGCCGCCGGCACCGGCGGCACCCCGGCGCCCGCCTGAGGAGGAGTCCGACACCATGACGGCGACGGTGACCCCGATCAGGCCCGGCGAAGAGGAGGGCACGGACTGGTACGGCCTGCCCGCCGGCGAGGTGTGCCGGCGGCTCGGGGTCGACCCCGCCGCCGGCCTCAGCTCGACCGAGGTCACCGAGCGCCGGGAGC
>DASRJN010000337.1:0-9174 GCA_035649455.1 Acidimicrobiales bacterium | reverse complement strand
GGACCGTCAGAAGAACCTCGAGATGGCCCTCAGCCAGATCGAGAAGCAGTTCGGCAAGGGCTCGGTCATGAAGATGGGCGAGAAGGGCACCATGGCGATCGAGGCCATCTCGACCGGTGCCCTGGCCCTCGACCTGGCGCTCGGCATCGGGGGCCTGCCCCGGGGCCGCGTCACCGAGATCTACGGGCCCGAGTCGTCGGGCAAGTCCACGCTGGCCTTGCACGTGGTGGCCGAGGCCCAGCGCAACGGGGGCATCTGCGCCTACATCGACGCCGAGCACGCGCTCGACCCGGTCTACGCGCGCGCCATCGGGGTCGACGTCGACGAGTTGCTCATCTCCCAGCCCGACACGGGCGAGCAGGCGCTCGAGATCGCCGACATGCTGGTGCGCTCGGGGGCCATCGACGTGGTGGCCATCGACTCGGTGGCCGCCCTCACCCCCCGCGCCGAGATCGAGGGCGAGATGGGCGACACCCACGTCGGCCTGCAGGCGCGGCTCATGTCGCAGGCCCTGCGCAAGCTCACCGCCAACCTCAACCGCTCCCGTACCATCGCCCTCTTCATCAACCAGCTCCGCGAGAAGATCGGCGTGATGTTCGGCTCGCCCGAGACCACGCCGGGCGGCCGGGCGCTCAAGTTCTATTCGTCGGTCCGGCTCGACATCCGCCGCATCGAGTCGATCAAGGACGGCGTCGAGGTGGTGGGCAACCGCACTCGGGTCAAGGTCGTGAAGAACAAGTGCGCCCCGCCCTTCCGCCAGAGCGAGTTCGACATCATGTACGGCAAGGGCATCAGCCGCGAGGGCTCCCTGCTCGACGTGGGCGTCGACATCGGCCTCGTGAAGAAGTCGGGCGCCTGGTACACCTACGACGGCGAGCAGCTGGGCCAGGGCCGCGAGAACGCCAAGGTGTTCCTGGTCGAGCACCCCGAGGTGATGGTCGAGATCTCCGAGCGCATCCGTTCCCAGCTCGGCATCGGCACCCCGGCGGTCGGCTCCGGTGACGGCGACGACGCCACTGCCGGATCCGACGACGTGATGACCGCCCTGGACGACGAACCGATCTCCCTCGACTGACCGCGCCCACCCGCCGCATCCCGCCCGACACCGGCTGGCCGTGGTCCGTCGGTGGCGGTGCGGGGCGGGCGATCGCTCCTGGGCGATCTCGTTGGCCGCATCCCGGCCGGGCTGGCCTAGCCTGGCAGGCTGCGATGGCCGACAAGACCTACGCCGCCAAGACCTACGCAGTGCGCACCTTCGGGTGCCAGATGAACGAGCACGACTCCGAACGCATCGCCGGGCTGCTGGAGGCCGACGGGTTGCGTCCGGCCGCGAGCGTGGACGATGCCGACGTGGTCGTGCTCAACACCTGCTGCATCCGCGAGAACGCCGACAACAAGCTGTACGGCAACCTCGGCCAGCTGAAGGCGCTCAAGCAGCGCCGGCCCGACATGCAGATCGTGGTCGGCGGCTGCCTGGCCCAGAAGGACCGTGACCTCATCGTCGAGCGGGCGCCGCACGTGGACGTCGTGTTCGGCACCCATAACGTGCACCGGGCCGCCGAGCTGCTGGGCGAGCAACGCCGGGCCGGCAGCTCGCTGGTCGAGATCCTGGAGGAGACCGCGGCCGAAGACCTCGACACGTTCCCCAGCGCCCTGCCCGCCCGCCGGGAGGTGGCCTACGCCGGCTGGGTCACCATCCAGATCGGGTGCGACAACTCGTGCGCCTTCTGCATCGTGCCCGCGGTCCGGGGCCCGGAGATCAGCCGGCCGTTCGACGACATCGTCCACGAGGTCGGGGCGCTGGCCGCCGACGGGGTCACCGAGGTGACGCTGCTCGGCCAGAACGTGAACAGCTACGGCCGCGACCTCACGCTGGCCCGCCGGCAGGCCGGTGAGCCCGTGCGGGTGCGACCGATGTTCGCCGACCTGCTGCGGGCGGTGGGCGCGGTCGAGGGCATCCGCCGGGTGCGCTACACCAGCCCGCACCCCAAGGACCTGCGCCCCGAGACCATCGCGGCCATGGCCGAGGTCCCCGAGGTGTGCGAGCACCTCCACCTGCCGCTGCAGGCGGGCAGCGACCGGGTCCTGGCCGCCATGCACCGGGGCTACACCGCCGAGCGCTACCTCGGGCGCCTGGCCGCGGCCCGGGCGGCCATGCCGGGCCTGGCGGTCACCACCGACATCATCGTGGGCTTCCCGGGCGAGACCGACGACGACTTCGAGCAGACCCTGGCCGTGGTGGCCGAGGCGAGCTACGACAGCGCGTACACCTTCATCTTCAGCCCCCGACCCGGCACCGAGGCCGCGGCGCGGGTCGACGACTTCGTGGCGCCCGAGGTGTGCGCCGAGCGCTTCGAGCGCCTGCGCGTCGTGGTCGAGCGCTCGGCCCTGGCCCGCCACCGGGCGCGGGTGGGCGAGATCGAGGAGGTCCTGGTGGAGGGCCCGTCCCGCAAGGACCCCGCGGTCACGACCGGCCGCACCGAGCACAACAAGCTGGTCCACTTCCCGGCGCCCGAGCCGCTGCGCCCCGGCACCTACGCCCGCGTCCGGGTCACCGGGGCGGCGCCCCATCACCTGACCGGCGAGCTGGTCGGTGTCACCGCCCCGGCCCGCCACAAGACCCGCATCCCGCTGACCGTCGCATGACCGGCGCGCCTCCCGCTCCCGGCCTCGTCGAGGTCGGGCCCGAGCCCTACGACGCCCCCGCGCCGGTCGCCCTGGTGGCCGACCTGGCCACGGAGATCGAGATCCGCTACGCCGACGATGTTCCCGAGGAAGGTGACGGTCCGGAGGAGGCGGCCGGCTGGGCGGTACGGCCCGAGCAGGTGACCCCGCCGGTCGGCGTGTTCCTGGTCGCCCGCATCGAAGGCGAACCGGTCGGCTGCGGCGCCTTGCGACCCGCGCTCGACGGCACCGCCGGGTTGGCGGAGGTGAAGCGCATGTACACCCGTCCCGAAGCGCGGCGCCGGGGGGTGAGCCGAGCCATCCTCGCCCGGCTGGAGGATGCGGCCCGAGCGTTCGGGTACCACCGGATCCAGCTGGAGACGGGCACGCGCCAGCCCGAGGCCATGACGCTCTACCAGGCGGCCGGCTACCACCGCATCGCGCCGTACGGCGAGTTCCGGGACGACCCGCTGTCGGTCTGCTACGCCAAGGACCTCCACCCGTAGGCCGAAGCTCTCCCGAAGAACACGGTCGCCCGGCCAACGCTTGCCGGCACCACTTGGGCGCTACGGCTGCCGGTCAGGGCTTGGAGCGGGGCCGGGCGACCGCGATCTTCGTGTGACGCTCAGACGCGCAGCGCCACTGGGCGACCGAGCGCCGACTCGAGCGAGTCGGCCGCGGCCACGACGAGCTGGTGGGACACTTCGGACAGGGCCCGCGCCACGGCGAGCTCCTCGCCGACGACGGGCATCTCGGGGTCGGACGGGTTCCGCCGCGCCCGGCCCCAACCGGAGAACTCGCGCTCCCCCATCCGGACGCGGGCCACGGCTTCGCAGTGGTCGGCGTCCTCGGTCACGGAGATGTCGATCCGCAGCGAGGACCGGTCGATGCCGCCGCCCTCGCCGGCCTCGATCCGCAGGTCGGGTCCCGGGGCGATCACGCTCTCGTGCTCGTTGCCCTCCCACCGGACCCGCAGGCGGCTGCCGCCCGCACCGTGCAGGATTTCGAGCACCTCACCCCGGCGTCGAGCCTGGCCGACCTTGGCCCCCTCGACGACTACGTGGTCACCGATGTGCGCCTCCATCGCGACCTCCTCCGTGCCCGGTGGTGGGGTCTCGTACCTGGTCACGACCCTAGGCCCCCAGCCGCCGCGCCGAAAGGGGCAATGGTCCGTCGGCGAGGCCGGACCGCGGGTAGCGTCGGACGCCAGTGACCGAGCGGCCCCACCATCTCGCGCTGGTGGGCACGACCGCCTCGGGCAAGTCGGCCCTGGCCCTGGCCCTCGCCCGCGACGATCCCCGCCTGGAGATCGTCGCGGTGGACTCGATGCAGGTCTACCGGGGCATGGACGTCGGCACCGCCAAGCCCACCGCGGCCGAGCGGGCCGAGGTTGCCCACCACCTGCTCGACGTGGCCGACCCGTGGGAGGACTACACCCTGGCCCGCTACGCGGCCGCCGCCCGGTCGGCGCTGGCCGACATCGAAGCCCGCGGGCAGCGCGCCCTGCTCGTCGGCGGAACGGGCCTCTACCTGCGGGCCGTGGTGGACGACCTCCACGTGCCTGGTCGCTTCCCCGATGCCCGGGCCGAGGTGGAGGCCGAGCCCGACACGCCCACCCTCCACCACCGCCTGGCCGACCTCGACCCGCGGGCGGCCTCCCGCATGGAGCCCACCAACCGCCGGCGCGTGGTCCGGGCCCTGGAGGTGACACTGGGCAGCGGCCGGCCGTTCTCGTCCTACGGTCCGGGCCTCGACGTGTACCCGCCGACCCGGTTCCACCAGGTGGGAGTGGCCCTGCCCCACGAGGTCATCGCCCGGCGGGTGGAGGCCCGCTACCACCAGCAGATGGCGGACGGGTTCCTGGCGGAGACGCAGGCGCTGCTGGCTGCGCCGGAAGGGATGTCCCGCACCGCCCGCCAGGCGCTGGGGTATGCGGAGCTGATCGATCACCTGACCGCGGGAGTCGCGCTGGACGAAGCGCTCGAGGTGGCGATCCGCCGCACCCGCCGTTTCGCCCGGCGCCAGCATTCGTGGTTCCGCCGCGATCCCCGGATCAGGTGGCTCCACGCCCTGGACGACCCGCTCACCCTGCTCCCGGGCATGAGGGCCGAGCTGGGGGAGCTGGGTCCTTCCCCGGGTTAAACCGCGCCGCCTCGGGGCCGCCGTCGGGCAAACTGGACGCCGCCATGCGTCTGACCAAGCACCATGGGTTGGGCAACGACTTCCTCGTCCTGCTCGACCCAGACGCCTCCCTTCCCCTCGACTCGGAGGTGGCGCGCGCCCTGTGCGCCCGTCGCACCGGCATCGGTGCCGACGGCGTGATCCGGGCGACGCCGGCCACCGGCGAGGGGCCGGCGCGCGTCCGCATGGAGCTGCGCAACGCCGATGGCTCGCCCGCGGAGATGAGCGGCAACGGCATCCGCTGCCTGGCCCAGGCGCTGGTGCTGGGCTGGCCGGGGGTGGAGGAGGGTGACAGGGTCGTCATCGCCACCGACGCGGGGTTGCGCACGGTGAGCATCGGCGAAGCCGTGAGCCCGGTGACGCTCGACCTGTCCGTGGCCATGGGCCCGGCCACCGTGGAGGGCGATGCGTCCGAGTGGACCGGCGGGCCTCTGACCCGCGGGCTGCGGGTCGGCACCGGCAACCCCCACATCGTGTTGGAGGTGGGGCCGGGCCGACCCGGTCCGCTGCCCGACGAGATCGACCTCGTGGCCCTGGGCGAGGCGGTGAACGCCAAGGTGCCCGGCGGGGCGAACGTGCACCTGCTCACCGCGGCGGCCCCCGGCATCGCCATCCGCAGCTACGAGCGCGGCGTCGGGCTCACCCAGGCGTGCGGGACCGGCGCCTGCGCATCGGCGGCTGCGGCCCGGGCCTGGGGCCTGGTCGACGACCCGGTCCCGGTGGCCATGCCCGGGGGCGACGCCGTCGTCACTCTGGGCCCCGACGCCCGGGACGTGATGCTGCGCGGGCCCGCCACCTACATCGGCGCCGTCGAGCTGGGGGAGTCCCCATGGCGCTGATCGAACGGACCTTCCGGGAGAAGATCGTCCTCGTCGGGGTCACCCTGCGGCCCGACACCGTGGAGGAGACCGAGAACTCGCTCGACGAGCTGGCGCTGCTCATCGACACCGCGGGAGCCGACGAGGTGGCCCGGGTGACCCAACGGCGCGACTCGCCCGATCCGCCCACCTACGTGGGCAAGGGCAAGGCCGAGGAGCTGCGGGAGGTCGCGGAGGCCACCGACTGCGACACCGTGGTGTTCGACAACGAGCTGACCCCGGCGCAGCAGTACAACCTCGAGCGCCTGCTGGGACGCACCGCCATCGACCGGACCGCGGTGATCCTCGACATCTTCGCCCAGAACGCGCACAGCCAGGAGGGCAAGGCCCAGGTCGAGCTGGCCCAGCTGCGCTACCGCCTGCCCCGCCTGCGGCGCCAGGCCGGCGCGCTGTCGCAGCAGGCCGGCGGCATGTCGGCCGCCGGGGGCGCCCGCATCGGCACCCGCGGCCCGGGCGAGACCCAGCTCGAGGTGGACCGGCGCCGGATCGTGCGCCGCATCCACAAGCTGGAAGGCGACCTGCGAGAGATCGAGCGCCACCGGACGACGCAGCGCAAGGCGTCGCGGCGGGGCCATCTCCACCGGGTGGTCATCGTCGGCTACACCAACGCGGGCAAGTCGACGCTGCTCAACCGCCTGACCGACGCGGGTGTCCTGGTCGAGGACCGATTGTTCGCCACCCTCGACGCCACCACCCGCCGGCTGTCGCTCCCCGGCGGCGAGCGCGTGCTGGTCACCGACACGGTCGGCTTCATCCGCAAGCTGCCGCACCAGCTGGTGGAGGCGTTCAAGTCCACGCTCGACGTGGCCGTCGACGCCGACCTGCTGGTCCACGTGGTCGATGCCAGCGCCCCCGACGTGACCGGCAACATCCGGGCGGTGCGGGAGGTTCTGGCCGAGATCGGCGCCGACGGCGTGCGCGAGCTGCTCGCCTTCAACAAGTCGGACCTCGCGCCCACCGAGGCCGAGCGCCTGGTCGAGGCATACGAGGGGTCGGTGGCGCTGAGCGCCACGACGGGCGACGGCGTCGAGCGGCTGCTGGCGACGATCAGCGACCGGCTGCGCTCGCTGACGCCCGTGGTCGAGCTGGTCATCCCCTACGAGCGGGGTGACGTCCTGGCCGCGGCCCACCGGGCGGGCGAGGTGCTGGGCGAGTCGCCGGGCGAGGGCGGCATGCGCATCCGCGGCCGGTTCGACGACGTTACGGTCGGGCGGTTCCGCGAGTTCGTCGTTCCCTGAGCGAGGTGTCCGTGAGCGAGCTCGAAGCCATGCGCATCTGCGGCCGGTTCGACGACGTTACGGTCGGGCGGTTCCGCGAGTTCGTCGTTCCGTGAGCGAGGTGTCCGTGAGCGAACCGGAAGGCTTCGTGCCGCCGCCCTATCCCTATGACCGCCTCGCCGAACTGGTGCATGTGGCCGAGGCGCTGCCAGGCGGCGCCGTCGACCTGTCGATCGGCACCCCCTGCGATCCGCCGCCGGCCTCGGTGCTCGAGGCGCTGGCCGGTTCGGGCACCGAGCGGGGCTACCCGCCGTCGGTCGGCACCCCCGCGTTCCGGTCGGCGGCCGCCGGCTGGCTGGAGCGCCGCTTCGGGGTGACGGTCGACTCGGCGCACGTGGCCGCCTGCGTCGGCACCAAGGAGTTCGTGGCCGGCGTCCCCCACTGGTTGCGGCTGCGGACCCCCGGGCGGGACACGGTCCTGTACCCCGAGATCAGCTACCCGTCCTACGCCATGGGCGCCACGCTGGCCGGCTGCCGCGCCGTCCCGTACGGGTCCCTCGATGCGATCGACCCCACGGACGCGGCTCGGGCGCTGTGCCTGTGGGTCAACAGCCCCGGAAATCCGACCGGCGACCTCACCGACCTGTCGGCCGCCGCGGCCTGGGGCCGGGAGCGCGCCGTCCCGGTGCTGTCGGACGAGTGCTACATCGAGTTCACCTGGCAGGGACCGCCGGCCACGATCGTGTCCAGCGGCCTGGAGGGCGTGGTGGCGGTCCACTCGCTGTCCAAGCGCTCCAACCTGGCGGGCGCCCGCGCCGGCTTCTACACCGGCGATCCCGACCTGGTGCACTACCTCTCCGAGGTGCGCAAGCACGCAGGCTTCATGGTCCCCGGCCCGGTCCAGGCCGCCGCGGTGGCCGCGTTCGGCGACGACACCCACGTCGACCAGCAGCGCTCGGTCTACCGGCGCCGCCTGTCCCTGCTGGCCA
Organism: Acidimicrobiales bacterium; assembly: GCA_035649455.1. Lineage (GTDB taxonomy): Bacteria > Actinomycetota > Acidimicrobiia > Acidimicrobiales > VFJN01 > ZC4RG19. The sequence goes on along the minus strand of DASRJN010000337.1, from coordinate 1,245 downwards.
CGATGCTGGCCGCACTGGACGTCGTCTGCCCGCAGCCCGCCGGCGCCTTCTACCTGTGGGCCCCCGCCCCAGGCGGCGACGCCTGGGCCCTGGCCAAGCGCCTGGCAGTCGAAGCCGGGGTGGTCACGTCGCCCGGTGAGTTCTACGGCCCCGCCGGCTCAGGCCATGTGCGCATCGCCGCCGTCCAGCCCGATGACCGGCTGGAGCTCGCGGCCGAGCGCCTGGGGGTCAGCGCAGGGGATGTCCCCCATGCGCGCCCCGCCCCGGGCTGAGCACACTGTCCTCGGTGGCAGGATCCGTCTATGACCGGAGGGTGAAGCCGTCGGGTTGGTGGTACGCGGCCGCAGCCGGGATCGCGCTGGGCGGCATCCTCGCGGGCCTGGCGACGGCGGCCAAGGGCGTCGACGACGCCCTCGAGGCGGTCGGCTCGTTCGACCGCACCCCGGTTCCCGGCGTGCTCGAGGTACCGATCGACGACCTCGGCGGCTACTCGATCTACCAGGAGTTCCCCGGAGCATCGCACCCCGGCGGCACCATCGACCCGCCCAACCTCATCGTCACCGACCCGTCCGGCGATCTGGTCGACACCGACTCCTACGGCACCTTCGTCTCGTACGACCAGGGCTCCCTCGAAGGACGCGGGATCTACACGTTCCGCGCTGAACAGACCGGCACATTCCGGATCCTCGCGAGCGGAGCCCCCGGCTCCACCATCGCGGTAGGCCCAGGCATGGGCGACGTGAGCGCCCAAGCCGTCGCCGGCATCTTCGGCGGCGTGGTCGGCGGCGTCATCCTGGCCGGCACCGGCATGGTCACCGGCACAGCGGCGGCGATCACCCTGGCCATAGCCCGAGGCCGCAGCCGACGCCGTCGCCGGGCCCTCCCGATCCCGATCCCCCTCGCACCGCCCCGCCCGGCGATAGCCACCAACCCCAGCCCCATCGCCCCCGCCTGGCCCTACGGCACCCCCGGCTGGCCACCCACGGCTACCGCTCCGTCCACCAGCGCCTCGGGCTGGTGGCCCACGGCAGCCGCCCCGTCCACCACCCCTCCGGGCTGGTCGCCCACGGCAGCAGCCGCGCCTTCGGGTGTTTCGGGCTGGTCCGCGGCCGCAGCTGCCCCGCGCTCCGGTGCGCCGGGCTGGCCTCCAGCCGCGGCCGCAGCGCCTTCGGGTGCTTCGGGTTGGTCTTCGGCCGCTTCCGGCTGGTCGCCGACCGCAGCGCCTGGGTCCGCTGCTGCCGCTCC
>DASRJN010000336.1:0-6863 GCA_035649455.1 Acidimicrobiales bacterium | reverse complement strand
GCACGACCCAGTAGTCGAGCTCCGGGCTGTAGAAGACGGTGGCCTCGGATCGGGCTCGCTGATAGAACGCGAAGGGGTCGGCGACGTCAAACGGCTGGAACTCATCAGCCAGCGCGCTCATTGTGCTGCGAGAGTACATCTCGCGCCGCGCTTAGTATGCCGGCGTGCCCATCGTGGCAGTGCACGGCGTCCCGGAGACCGACGCCGTCTGGGAAGAGTTCCGGGCGCATCTCGCCGGGCGCGAGAGCATCACCCTCTCGCCGCCCGGGTTCGGCGCACCTGTGCCGGACGGCTTCGGCGCGACCAGCGACGACTATCTCGCCTGGCTCAGCGCCGAGCTTCAGCGGATCGAGGGTCCCATCGATCTGCTCGGCCACGACTGGGGCGGCGGTCATGTCTTCCGCACGGTGGCCGCCAATCCCGGGCTCGTGCGCTCATGGGCGATCGATCTCGCCGGATGCTTCGACCCCCGGTACGTCTGGCACGACAACGCCCGGACCTGGCAGACCCCCGGCGCAGGCGAGGCTCTCATCGCGCGCCGGCTCGCCATGTCGCCCGTGGACCGCGCCCCTGGATACGTGGCCCGCGGCATGTCCAAGAGCGCCGCGGCGCACTGCATGGAGGCGTTCGACGAGTCGATGGGCCGCTGCATCCTCGCCCTGTATCGATCGGCGGCCCAGCCGAAGATGGCCGAATGGGGCGCGAACGTAGCTGGCCTGCGCTCCCGTCCGGGCCTCGTCATCATCCCGGCCGAAGACTCGTACACGGGTGGGGAGGCGCTCGCCCGCCGCACCGCCGAACGCGTTGACGCTCAGGTGGCGCTCCTCCCCGGGCTGGGTCATTGGTGGCTGTGCCAGGACCCACAGCGGGCGGCGGCGGCGTACTGCTCGTTCATCGCCGCGGTGAGCTGACGATCACCGCTGGCTGTCTCGAGCTGGTGACCGCTGTGAGCCGTCTTCCACCAGTCTCGGCGCAGACCGCTCTGTCCCTGGCCAGGCGTGCGCCGGGGTCGGTTGGGGGCTGACTGCAGCCCATTGCGAGCAGTCGTCGATCGCGCCGCGGAGCAGGTCGAGCAGCCGCGCGTCAGGGTCCGAGATGCAGGCGTGGGCGATGCCGATCACCGCGTGGCGGACGGTGTTGGGCGCGCCGTGCCGCTGGATGCTTCTGACGCTGCTGGGTCCCAGGCTCCCGGCGAAGTCACGCGCCCAGCGTGTCGCGTCGGGGACCTGGGCTAGCACCTGTCGGCTGCGCTCGTCGAGCGTCCCCTTTGGCCTGCCGTCGACCTCGTCCAGCGCCCGCTCGGCGGCCAGGACTGCGACCGCCATCATGCGCTGCCGTTCGGCCGCGACGACTGGCAGCGCGGCGGTTGCCGACCGCAGCATGATCTGCACGTCCACGTGCGGATCATCGCTGGTCAGCCCGATCACCGCGGGAACCAGTTCCACCAGACAGCCTCGACCCGCGTCGGAGGTGTGGTCGTTCACCAGCCGCGCCAGGTGCCCGAGCAGAGGGTGGGTGCACCGCGGATGATCGGTCCACCGCTCGCCGGCGAGGTAGGACGCCAGTTCCATGAAGCAGGCGCCCTTGCGCGGATTCCGGTGCTTGCCCCGGCTGAGCCTGGGGACCAGGTCGGGTACCTGGGCGTTACGACCGTACATGAGACGCCCCCAATGGTCGGCGGCTTCCTGGGCCCAGTCTGCGACTTTCTGCGCCGTCTGACCAGCCCGACTCTGGAGGCCGTGAGGGCACCCACCACTCCACGACACTTCTCTCCTGAGGCCGAGGTGCGACGCCTGGTGCCCGAGGCTGCGATCCGCGAGACGGTTGATCGAGCCTCAGGGCGCGGTCTCCTCGACAGCTGTTGCCGCGTCAAGCTCCACCAGGTCGGCGAAGGCGCTCGCGGCCCGCTCGACCGCGGCGTCGACGAGCTCGTCGGACAGCACGGTCGACGTGGCGAGGAGCCCCCGGGGAGCGAAGAACAAGCCGTGGTCGAGGCAGGCGAGGTGGAAGGCGGCCATGCGCGGCCCGTCGGCCCGCTCAGCGATGGTCGGGGGCACGTCGGGGCTCAGGAACACGTTGAGCAGCGAGCCCGCCCGGCGCACACTGAACGGCACGCCGTGCTCGGCCGCCGCCCGGGTCAACCCGTCGGCCAGCCGTCCGCACCACTGGTCGATGGCCACGATCCGCTCCGCCGTCAGCTCACGGACCGAGGCTGCGCCGGCGGCCATCGTCACAGGGTTGGCGTTGAACGTGCCCGACAACGGGAGCCCTCCCCGAGTGGGATCGGTGACCTGCAACACGTCCGCGCGGCCGCCCAGCGCACCGACCGGGAACCCGCCGCCGATGAGCTTGCCGAACGTGGTGAGATCCGGCTCGACCCCGGCCAGGGCCTGGGCACCGCCGGGAGCGAGGCGGAACGTGATGACCTCGTCCAGGACGAACAGGGCGCCGGCGGCTCGGGCCGCGTCGCCCACCTGGGCGAGGAAGCCCGGCGGGGCGGGGACCACGCCGGACGAGCCCATGACCGGCTCCAGGATCACGCACGCGATCTCGTCGCCGCATTCGGCGAGCACGGCCTCGAAGGCGGCGGCGTCACCGAACGGGGCGATGACGGTGTCGGGGCCGTCCTTCCCCAGGTTGCCTACCTCGTAGTCGTCGTAGCTGCCGTGGTACCCGTACCGGGCCATCAGCACCTTGCGCCGACCGGTCACCTCGCGAGCGACCATCGCTGCGTGCATCGTCGCCTCGGTGCCGGAGTTGCAGAACCGCACCCGCTCCACCGACGCGACCCGATCGATCAGCAGCTCGGCCAGCTCGAGCATGGGCTCGTTGGCCGCCGCCCAGCACGTGCCGCCCTCGAGCGCCCGACTCGCCGCCCTGACGATGGCCGGGTGGGCGTTGCCGTGGACGAGGGCCGTGTAGTTGCCCAGCAGGTCGAGGTACTCGTGGCCGTCGACGTCGCGCAGCCACGGCCCCGTCGCGCTGGCGATTGTCAGTGGGTACGGGGTGTGCCAGGCCGCGGCCCGGAAGTCGCCGCCCGGGAACAGCGTGGCCGAGCGGCGGGCGCGCGCCGCCGACTCCGGTGTGCGCTCGTGGTAGCGGCGGGTGATGGGATCCACGGTGGTGCCTCCGGGTGCGGTGCTCCTACGTTCTACTCACAACCTGCGCCAGTGCTCGCCTTGTCGACGAGACCGTCGAGCAGGTCCACGAACCGTTCCGGCATGGACATGAACGGGGAGTGATCCGTGTCAAACGTCACGACCTCGCCGGCTCGCGCCGACATCCATCTCTGGAAGTCTGGGTGGATAGCCCGATCGCGCAGGCACAGCACGTAGGTCGAAGGGATCGATCTCCACGGTTCGACGCCGGGCGGCTCGCTCAAGCATCTGGCCGCCGTCGGCCTGAGGCGCCGCGCGGCTTCCTCCGCCTCGGCGCTGTCGCACTCGTTGTAGAAGCAGCCGACCGCCGTCTCGGGTCGGACTACGAGGTTGCCATCAGCGGTGAGGTCGACCTCGGCGTTGATGGGGGCGGCTGCGAACTCGCGCATCCGGTCCAGGTAGACATCACCGCCGTCGACCAGCATGGCGGCGACATACACGAGGTGCTGCACATCCCGTCGCTCGGCCGCGGCCTTGGAGATGACCAGGCCAGCGTAGGAGTGACCCACGAGCATGACACTCCGACCCCAGTCGTCGAGAGCCCGCTGCACCGCGGCAGCATCGTCGCCGAGCCCGGTCAGGGGAAGATCGACCGCAACAACGTCGTGGCCGCGATCATCGAGATCAGCCTTCGTCCGACGCCAACACCAGGCCCCGTGCCCGACGCCGTGAACCAGCATCAACGCGCCCATGGGACCTCCTCATCCGCGCCGACACGGCGAGCAGTCGCACGGTAACCATCCGTACGGTCCTCGCCAGCACCGCGTAGCCCGCGGGCTCCCTCCGCGGACGAGCTGATGCGCGCCGGCATCAAGTCCATTGTGCTGCAAGCGAGTACCTACGCTGTCTGGAGGCAGGAATCCGGAGGTGTCCCGTGATCGTTCAGCTGGTGCGCTACGGATCGAGGCTGACCTACGACGAGGTGATGGAGCGGTTCGAGGGCCGCTCCGATCGCTACCGAGAGGTACCCGGACTCTTCCAGAAGTACTACGTCCACTACTCGGCGACCGACGAGTACGGAGGCGTGTACATCTGGGAGTCCGAGCAGGCATTGCAGAAGTGGCGGGACACCAATCTCGCCGGCACCCTGGCCGAGACCTACCAGGTCACCGAGGGTCCGACTTCAGAAGTCGCGGACGTGATGCTTGTGCTCCACGGCGACAAGGATCCGCTCTGACCCCTAACCCACCAGGCTACGGGACCCAGTTTCTGCCCGCTGTAGGTTCACCTGGGTCCACTGCTCGATCAGCAGGCCGTAGGTGTCGTACCGGTACGTGGCGACGACGTCTGCTGACACATGCTCGCCGGGCTCGAAGCTTCGGAACGGCTCGATCAGCTCGCCGGTGATGCTGTAGCGGGCGTTGACCACCGGCCCGTCGGCCCGCAGCTCCATCACCTGCAGGTCGGCATCACGCATGGCGGCGACCAGCGCGACGGGTTCGATCCGTTGGCCCGGCCCCTCCGCGGCGGCCAGCCGCTCCGGGTAGCGGGCGTCGTAGACGCGTAGGTGGGCGGAGAGCTTGGCCATGCCCAGCGAGGCCATCTGGCCTCGCGTGAGCGTTTCGATGAGCTGACCGGTGGTGGCAACATCCCGAGCTTCGATCACCGCGCGGTCGGACGTGTCGCGGGACCGGATGGGCAGCGTTGGGCGTCGCATAGGGTCGTCCTGGCCGTCCGCGCTGGGGTCATCGGCCGTTCCCGCGTGCTGTTCGAGGGCGCAATCGGCTTGCTCGACTCCCCACTGGCTCAGCGTCAGCAGGTCGTCACCCAGCCACAACGGCCGGGCCCACGTCACGTTCCGGTGGGGTCCGACCCGCTTCATCTCGGCGACATAGGCCTCGTTGATCTCTCGCTGGGTGAACCGCTTGCCCCACCGGCTCCGGGCGATGACCGGGTTCTGGATGTTGAGAGGGGCGATCCACACCCTGAATCGCCCGGCGGCCGCTTCGACCATCCGCTTCGCATCGGTCATGCCGGGGATCCAGGGTTGCACGTGGAGTTGGACATCGACCCCGGCGTCGGCCAGGCGCTCGATGGTGGCGAACCGCTCGGCTCCGGTGTCCGCCTGGGGTTCGATGTCGTCGAGGACGGACTCGTCCAGTGACGGCACCGAGACGTTGACGTGGACCTTCTCGTAGCCGCTCAAGAGGTCCAGGTCGCGTTCGATCAGCGTGCCCTTCGTGACGATGACGAGGTTTCGGCCATCGGCGACGAGCAGCTCCAACGCGGCTCGGGTGACCTCGTGCTCGGCCTCGGCGTGGGCGTAGCAGTCGATGATGGCGCCGAGGCAGATGATGTGCTCCCGGGGAACGGAGGGGAGCAGTCGACCGAGGATGACCCGAACCTCCTCGGCGGTGGCCAGCGGCTTCGACGGGCCCTGCGCGTAGCTGGCGCAGTAGGAGCAGCGGATGTCGCAGGCGTCGTAGGTGGTCAACGCCCAGACGCTGCACATCGGTGAGTACTGCAGGACCGGCTGCTCGCCGCCATGCTCGGTGAGAGAGATCAGATGCTTGCTGGGCACGGGTCAGCTCCTGACAGGGATGAGACGGCGTCGGCGCCCGGGCTCGCGGACCATGGATTCGCGGGGCATGTGGGCGCGCATGGCGGCAACGCACGTGGCCTGGTGCTCGAGACGGGCCAGCAGCACGTCGGGTGTGGGGTTGGACGCGGAGTGCACGTCCGTGGCACGCGCCTCGCCGGCCCGGGCCAAGGTCAGAGCGAGCGCGTTGGTCGGGTCGTGGGTGCAGTCGCGACAGATCGGGGAGCGGCCGCAGACCTGCTCGGCCTTCTCGTCGAAGAGGTCGACCAGTGACTGCTCGAAGACGTTGCCGAGGTTCACTTCCTTGCGCCAGTCCGAGGAGCACAGGTAGTAGTTCCCGTCGTACCCGATGAAGGGGTAGAGGAACGGAACCCAGCATCGAGCCGCGTCGGCGTTCTCCTTGAGCATCTCCTCGGCGACGTCGCGGTAGGCCTCCCACGCGTCGACCTGCTCGTCGACCGGGAGCGAGCCGGCCCGGTTGACGAGGCCGAAGCGCACGAATCTCTCCGCGCCGCGCCGTGACCAGTACTCCCGCATGGAGGTCAGATGATCGGGATCGTCCCGGTGGTCGACCAGGACGATCAGCGCGATGCAGCGATCGCCGGCGGTCGCGAGGAAGTGCTCGACGTTGGTTCGGGTCCGCTCGAACGGGAGGTCGTAGACGGCTTCGTACTGCTCGTCGATCTCACCGACGTTGAAGCAAACCATGGCGAGGCCGGCATCCAGCAGCTCCTCGGCTCTCCGTGGGCTCAGCAGCGCACCGTTCGTGTTGAGGATGGGCCGAAGGCCGGCCTGCGCGACGCGTCCGATGTACTCCACCACCCGGGGGTGGAGGAGCGGTTCGCCCATCCCGCAGAAGGACAGCCACATCGTGTCGTCGTGGGTGTCGAAGTAGCCCGGTTGGAGCTTCTGGAGCTCGACGAGCGCGTCGCGGTACTGGACGGCCCGCCCGAGCGCGGCGTTGAAGGTCGGCTCGTCGATGAGGCCCTGATGGGGCGTCTGGTCGCGTGGGCAGAACGAGCACTTGGCGTTGCACCTGCTGGTCAGCTCGATGTCCACGACGGCGGGGTGCAGCGGGAACTGCGGCGTGATCGACGGGTTGGTGAGCATCCCGATCACGCAGCCTCGGCCGGCCACAGGATGGGGTTGGCGGCGGTGTCGATGAC
>DASRJN010000335.1:0-3485 GCA_035649455.1 Acidimicrobiales bacterium | reverse complement strand
GCCGGACAACGGCAACCTGGACAAGGCCCGCCGGGTGCTCTGGCCGGTGAAGCAGAAGTACGGCCGCAAGATCTCCTGGGCCGACCTGCTGATCTACGCGGGCAACGTCGCCCTGGAGTCGATGGGCTTCAAGACCTTCGGCTTCGGTGGCGGGCGCGAGGACATCTGGGCACCCGAGGAGGACATCTACTGGGGGCCCGAGGACACCTGGCTCGGTGACGCGCGCTACAAGGGCGACCGTGAGCTCCAGGGCCCGTTCGGCGCCGTGCAGATGGGCCTGATCTACGTGAACCCGGAAGGGCCGAACGGCAACCCGGACCCGCTGGCCTCCGCCCGCGACATCCGCGAGACGTTCCGCCGCATGGCCATGAACGACGAGGAGACCGTGGCGCTCATCGTCGGCGGCCACACGTTCGGCAAGGCCCACGGTGGGGGCAACCCCGACCTCGTCGGCGCCGAGCCCGAGGGCGCGTCGCTCGAGGAGCAGGGCTTCGGCTGGCTGAACGCCAACGGAACCGGCATGGGCGACGACACGATCACCAGCGGGTTGGAAGGCGCCTGGACCAACGAGCCCACGCGCTGGGACAACGGTTTCCTCGACAACCTGTTCAAGTACGACTACGAGCTGACGACGAGCCCCGCCGGAGCCCAGCAGTGGACGCCGAAGAACCCCGAGGCCCAGGGCACCGTCCCCGATGCGCACGACCCCTCGGTGCGGCACGCCCCGATGATGCTCACGACGGACCTGGCGCTGAGGCTGGATCCGATCTACGAGCCCATCGCCCGGCGGTTCTACGAGAACCCCGACGAGCTGGCCGACGCGTTCGCCAAGGCGTGGTTCAAGCTGCTGCATCGCGACATGGGCCCCATCTCCCGCTACCTCGGCTCGCAGGTTCCCTCCGAGCCGCAGCTGTGGCAGGACCCCGTTCCGGCGGTCGACCATGACCTGGTCGGCGAGTCGGACATCGCGGCCCTCAAGCAGAAGCTGCTCGACTCCGGTCTGTCCGTCTCCCAGCTGGTCGCGACCGCGTGGGCGTCGGCGGCCACCTTCCGTGGCACCGACATGCGTGGTGGGGGCAACGGCGCGCGGCTCCGCTTGGCGCCCCAGAAGGACTGGGAGGTCAACGACCCGGCCGAACTGGCGCAGGTGCTGCAGACCCTCGAGGGGATCCAGCAGGACTTCAACGGCTCGCAGTCCGGCGGCACGAGGATCTCGCTCGCGGACCTGATCGTCCTCGGCGGGTGTGCTGCGGTCGAGCAGGCGGCCAAGGACGCCGGCTACGAGATCACCGTCCCGTTCACTCCCGGGCGCACCGACGCCACGCAGGAGTGGACCGACCCTGAGACGTTCGCAGTGCTCGAGCCGACCGCCGATGGGTTCCGGAACTACATCCGTACCGGGGAGAAGCTACCGGCAGAGCATTCGCTGGTGGAGCGGGCCAACCTGCTGACGTTGACCGCTCCGCAGATGACCGTCCTCGTCGGCGGCATGCGAGTGCTGAACGCCAACTGCCGGCAGTCTCCGCATGGCGTCTTCACCGACCGGCCCGGGTCGTTGACCACGGACTTCTTCGTCAACCTCCTCGACATGGGGACGGAGTGGAAGCCCTCAACCACAGAGGAGAACGTGTACGAGGGTCGGGATCGCGCCACGGGCGAGACGCGCTGGACTGCGACCGCGGCCGACATCGTCTTCGGGTCCAACTCTCAGCTCCGGGCGCTCGCGGAGGTCTACGCCGCGGACGACGGGCAGGAGAAGTTCGTGCACGACTTCGTGGCGGCGTGGGACAAGGTCATGAACCTCGACCGCTTCGACCTGGCCTGATCCAGGCCTCGGGTTTGGTGGCCGGTTCGATCCGAACCGGCCACCGAGCCACCCTTGCCCCGCGATGCGTCTGACCCTCGTCCGCCACGGCGAGGCCCACGCCGGCTTCCACGGGGTCATCGCGGGCCCGAACGGCTGCACCGGCCTGACCGACCGCGGACGGGCTCAGGCGGTGGCCCTGCGTGATCACCTCGCGGCGTCGGGGCGGGTGCGGGCCGACGTCCTGCTGTCGAGCGTCATCCCGCGGGCCATCGAGACGGCCGAGATCATCGCCCCCGCTCTCGGGATCGTGACGTTCGGGCGCGAGTGCGACCTGTGCGAGGTGCACACGGGCCAGGCGGACGGCCTGGAGTGGGCCGAGTGGGGCGCCCGCTACGGGTCCTTCGACATGGAAGCCGAGCCCGACCGGGTGTTCGCGCCCGAGGGCGAGAGCTGGAACACCTTCCACGAGCGCGTGCGGGAGATGCTCGCCCGGCTGGCCCGGGAGTACGAGGGACGCAAGGTCGTGGCCGTGTGCCACGCCGGCGTGATCATGGCCTCGCTGCGCGTGCTGTTGGGCATCGCCAACCCGGGCACCGGCACCCGGATCCACCCGACCAACACGGGCCTCACCGAGTGGGAGTGGGAGCCGTCGCCCGCGCGGTGGACGCTGCACTCGTTCAACGAGGCGACCCATCTCATGCGGGCGACCGCGGGATGACTCCGGCGTGAGCGGGTATGCAGGGCGCCATGGCCGATCACGACCGGTTCTCGCTCGATACCGCGCGAGCCGCCGCCGAGCGCGACGAGCTCGGGGACTGGGTGGCCGAGTTCCTCGCCAGTCCCGGCAGTGACAACGGGCTGCTGGGTGCTGAGCTCACGGATCGGCCGCGCTGGTGGCTCGGTCCCGTGCTGGTGCCGCTGGACCGGCTGAACCGCCTGGCCGGACCGCCCGGCGACCCGGTCATGTGCCCGGTCGACGAGGACTACTGGCGGGACGACGTCGACGACCTGGAGGAGAAGGTGCGCGACGGTTGGGAGCCCCCGCCGGTGATCGCTTCCTACCGCGACGGCGAGCTGTTCCTGGAGGACGGCAACCACCGGGTCGAGGGCGTCCGGCGCAGCGGCGCGCAGGAGACGTGGACGGTCATCGGGTTCGACTCCCCGGAGGACCGCGAGCGGTTCGAGGTGCCCACCCCGACCTGACCATGGAGCGGGTGGTCATCTTCGGGAGGGGCGGTGCCGGCAAGTCCGTCCTGGCTCGCGAGCTGGGCGCCGCCACCGGGCTCCCGGTGGTCGAGCTCGACAAGGAGTTCTGGAGCGCGGACCTGGAGCCGCTTCCACCCGAGGACTGGGCCCGGCGTCAGGCGAGCCTCGCGGCCCGGCCTCGCTGGATCATGGACGGCGACCTCGGGCCGTACGACGCGGTCGAGCCGCGCCTCGGGCGAGCCGACGCCGTCGTCGTGCTCGACCTGCCCCTGTGGCTCTGTGCGTGGCGCGCCCGGCGACGCGGCCCCGAACGGCGTGACTTCTGGGACTGGACCCTCCGCTGGCGGAGCCACAGCCGCCCGGCCCTGCTCCGCGCCATCTCCGAGCACGCGCCCCAGGCCGACGTCGTCATCCTGCGCAACCGGCGCTCGGTCCGTCGCTGGCTCTCCACGTCCCGACATCGGGCATGATC
>DASRJN010000334.1:0-2941 GCA_035649455.1 Acidimicrobiales bacterium | reverse complement strand
CGCGGGTTGCCACTGACCACGACTTCGTACTCCCAGTCGTCGGCGAGCCCGTACGCCCCGTAGCTGCCGGTGGCCGCCTCGAGGTTGACGAGGCGGCCGTTGATGTTCTCCTCCCAGCCGCACTCACCCCGGCTGCCGCTGGTGGAGTGGCGGGGCGACGAGAGGTAGATGCGCACGCCGTTGGACACCGCGGGGTCGCCCTCGAAGAGCTGGTCGTCGGGCTGGATGTCCTTGGCGAAGTCGGGGGGCGGATGACATGCCGCGAGGAGCGCACCCACTACCAGGGCATGCAGCGCCCAGCGCAGCTTCATGGCCGATCGCACGTTGCGACGGCGCCGTACGGGCGCGGCCGAACCGGTGTCGGTGTGACTCCCCATCGTCTTCCCCTGCTCCAGAGGGAGCTCAGCCCAGCCGAGGCCCCCGCGCCGGTGTCGATCGTCAACAGCACGCCCCTGCGGCCAACGGCCGTCGACGCCTTGATCCGAGGTCCGCGCAAGCTAGCACGGCCGCCATCCCGATCCAGGTCACCCACGAACCGCGATTCGGACCAGGCGTGGCCTCATCCGAGTCGCCGCCCGGCCTCGTAGTACAGGGGACCGACGTTGCCCCACGCAGCCAGGAGATCAACGATGCGAAAGACCTTCCTCTCCCTCGGGGCGACCGCCGCGGGTGCCGCGGTCGCACTCGTGCTCACCGCCGGTGCCTCCCCTGACGGAGGCCCAGCTCCGGTCGTCGACGGCGTCGACATGAAGACCGCCCCCGCCACGATGAGCCCGGAGCCCGGCGCTTACCCCTCCTACGACTACCAGCTCGTCAGCATCATCAACGCGTACCCGAGGAAGTACACCGGTGTCGGCCTCAAGGCCGACTCCAACGAGGTCGCAGTCGAGGGCATCACGCTCACCAGTGAAGGCTGATGGGATTCGGTGATGGCCCCTGTGGTGGCCCGGCGAGCCAGCCGGTCGCGGGCGGCCGCCGCCTCCCGTCGCTCGCCGACGGCGGGGCGCGGCGGGTCCGCGCGGTCCTCGACCGGGCCGGCTACTCGGACCCGAAGATCGCCGAGGTGCTCGGGGTCGAAGACGTCCCGGCGCTCGACCGGCTGCCGTCGCACGTGCTGGCGCGCCGGCTCGGCGCTGGCGATCAGCTCGCTGTGCTCGTCCGGCTCTTCCTGCTCGGGCGGGAGGTCGAGCGCGACACGGCTCGCGCCGCCCTGCACCCGATGGCGCTGGACGGGTGGGAAAGGCTGGGCCTGACCGAGTCCGACGGTGACGTCGTACGTGCGAGCTACCGGGTGATGCCTCACGACGGCCTGCTGCTGCTCAGCGACTGGCCGCGGTCTCCCAGCCGGCCGCTCACGCCCGACCACGTGCTCGGGCCGAACCCGTCCGCCGCATTGCTCGCCAACGTCACCGTCAGGCCGCAGGTGAGCTCCGTGCTGGACGTCGGGACCGGGTGCGGGATCCAGGCGCTGCTCGCCGCCCGCCACGCGGGCAAGGTGGTCGCTACCGACCTGAACCGGCGGGCCGTCGCGCTCGCGGCATTCAACGCGGGGCTCAACGACGTCGACGTCGACTGTGTCGAAGGCGACCTGTTCGAGCCGGTGCGCGGCCGGTGCTTCGACCTGGTCGTGTCGAACCCTCCGTTCGTGATCTCGCCCGACGCCAGCTTCATGTTCCGCGACAGCGGCTCGCGGGGCGAGGGCATCCCGCGGAGGATCATCTCGGGGGTCGCCCGGCTCTTGAACCAGCGCGGGTTCTGCCAGCTGCTCATGAACTGGGCCGACATCGAAGGGGTCGACCGGCGAGAGCGCATCGAGCAAGCGTTCGCGGACTGCGGCTGCAACGCCTGGGTGCTGACGCTTCAACGCGCCGAGCCCGACGTCTACGCCAGCCTGTGGATCCACCAGGAAGCGCAGACCGCCTCGGCTGCCGGCGACACCCTCGACGACTGGATGCGGTACTACGAGCAGGAGCGCATCACCGGGATCAGCTGGTGCGTGGTCACCATGCGCCGAGCGCCGGGCCCGGACACCTGGGTGAAGCTGGACGAGTTGCCGGCGGGCATCCATGCACCCGCCGGCGACCACCTCCTGCGCTGCTTCGAGGCACACGAGCTGTTGGCGGGCGTCGGCGACGACGCGCTGCTGGAGATGCGCCCCTGCTTGGCACCCGATGTTCGACTGGAGCAGCACTTCACGCCCGCACGGGACGGCTGGGCGCCCGGCGAGGGTCGTCTCCGCCTCGCCGGCGGGCTTCCCGTCGAGCCCGCGGTCGACGCTCAGGTTGCGAACCTTCTCGCCTCCTGTGACGGCAGAGTGCCGTTGCGTGAGCTGCTGGCACAAGCAGCCGCAGCCACCAGCCTGCCCACCGACCCAGTCGTCCGCGCTGGTGCCGGCGTCGCCCGCGAACTCATCGAGGCCGGCTTTCTCCTCCCCGCCTAGCCCACCGGTGAGGTGCGATCATGAGGGCGTGCGGGTGGTGATGTCCGACCTGAAGCCGGCCGTCGAGCGATGCGACGGGGCCCGCTGCCGCGAGGCGATCGGGAGCTGAGGGGGGCGGACCGTGGACTACGGCGCGCACTTGCCGCTCATGGACTTCGGGGGGCACCCCTACACGCTGGACCACCTGACCGGCTACGCACGCCGGGCGGCTGAGCTCGGGTTCGTCACGCTGGCGGCCAACCACCACCTGGTGTTCGACATCCCGTGGCTCGACGGGCCGACGGCGCTCGCGGCGGTGACCGCTTCGTCCGGATCCATGACGCTGGCCACGACGGTGGCGCTGCCCGTAGTGCGCGGACCCGTGGCCCTGGCCAAGGCGATCGCTGCGCTCGACCGTCTGTCGGGGGGCCGGGTGGTGGTCGGTGTGGGCCCGGGATCGTCACGACTAGACCACGAGGCGGTCGGCCTCGACTTCGACGAACGGTGGCGCCGCCTCGACGA
>DASRJN010000333.1:0-4662 GCA_035649455.1 Acidimicrobiales bacterium | reverse complement strand
CAGAACGTGCACGAGTACTCGTCGGTCGAGGCCGGGGCGGCGATCCTGCCCGCGGCCGTGTTCATGGTGCTGGTGGCCCCGACGTCGGCCCGGTTCGTCGAGCAACGGGGGTCCCGGTTCACGCTGCTGGTCGGCTCGGCGGCGGTGGCGCTCGGGTTCGTGACCATGCTGGTCCTGTGGGGCGAGAACAGCCCCTACTGGCACGTCGGCCTGGCCTACGCGCTCGTGGGCATCGGCGTCGGCACCGCGGGCACGCCCGCCTCGCGCTCACTGACCGCCTCGACGCCCGTCACCCGGGCCGGCATGGCCTCGGGGACCGCCGACCTCCAGCGTGACCTGGGCGGCGCGGTGATGCAGTCGATCCTTGGGGCGCTGCTCGCCGCGGGCTACACCTCAGCCATGGTCGGCCTGGTATCGGGCGCGTCCGGCAACCCCCAGCTCACCGACGACGTGCAGTCGCAGCTCACGAAGTCGTTCGGCAGCGCCGCCAACCTGGCCGAGCAGCAGCCCCAGTACTCCAGCCAGATCATCGCCGCGGCGCGCGAGTCGTTCCTCGACGGATCGCATTGGGCCTACATCGCCGGGATCGTCGCAGTGATCGGCGGCATGCTGCTCGTGTGGTTCTGCTTCCCGCGCCACGACGAGGAGCGCACCCTGCTCGACGAGTACGCGGCCGAAGACGAAGCGCCCGAGGAGGCGATAGCGGCCTAGGCGCCCAGGCGGGCGAGCTCCTGCTCGACCACCTCGACGTCGATCTTGGCGAACAGGGGCGAGGCCTCGCCCAGCGGCGTGCCCGGCTCGACCCGGACCGGCGCCCACGGCTGCCACGGCCCGAAGGTGCGCATGACCCGGTGGCGCTCGTCGCCCTCTCCCGCCTTGGTCTGGACCGGGAGCGGGACGGTGACGTCGACGCCGAGGTTGTCCCACACCCGCTGGGCCCCATGGGGCAGGAACGGGGTGAACATAACGTTGAGGTCGCACACCGCGTCGTAGGCCACCGACAGGATGCCCAGCGCGGCTTCAGGGTCGGTCTTGACCACCTTCCACGGCTCGTGCTGGGAGACGAAGGCGTTGACCTCGGCGGCCAGCGCCATCACCTCGTGCAGCGCGCCCTTGAACCGGTAGCGCTCGATCTGGTCCCCCACCGACGCGAAGCCTCCCGTCACCCGGGCCAGCAGCGCCTCGCCGCCCTCGGGCAGGCGGGTGCGCTCGGGCACGACGCCGCCCTGGCGGCGCAGCATGGCGCACACCCGCTGGACCAGGTTGCCCCAGGTTGCGACCAGCTCGTCGTTGTTGCGGCGAACGAACTCGGACCAGGTGAAGTCGGCGTCGCCCGACTCGGGGCCGCCCGCGGTCAGCGAGAAGCGCAGCGGGTCGGGCCCGTAGCGCTCCAGGACGTCCCGCACGTAGATGACCACCCGCCGCGACGACGAGAACTTGCGGCCCTCCATGGTGAGGAACTCGCTGGCCACCACGTCGTCGGGCCGGTGCAGGGGGATGTGCTCGCCGTCGGGCCGGTCGCACAGCGGGCCGTCGTAGGCGGCCAGCATCGCGGGCCACAGGAAGGCGTGGAACACGATGTTGTCCTTGCCCATGAAGTAGGCGTGGCGGGACTCGGGATCGTGCCACCAGCGGGACCAGGCCTCGGGGTCACCGGACAGCTCGGCCCACTCGATGGAGGCCGACAGGTAGCCGATCACCGCGTCGAACCACACGTAGATGCGCTTGAGCGGGTCGTCCTCCCACTCGGGCACGGGCACGGGCACGCCCCAGCCGATGTCCCGGGTGATGGCCCGCACCCGGGCGTCGTCGACCAGGCCCAGGCTCAGGGCCTTCACGTTGGGGCGCCAGCCCTCCTTCGCCTCCATCCACGGGCGCAGCTGGGCGGCGAACCGGGGCAGGTCGAGGGCGTAGTGCGTCGTCACCTTGAACACCGGCGGGAGCCCGTCGACCTTGGACCGCGGCTCGATGAGGTCCTCGGGGTCGAGCTGGTTGCCGCAGTTGTCGCACTGGTCGCCCCGGGCATGCTCGTAGCCGCAGATGGGGCAGGTGCCCTCGACATAGCGGTCGGGCAGCGACCGGCCATCGGACGCGGAGTACGCGGCCTGCTGCTGGATCTCGATGATCCCCCCGGTGTCGAGGATGCCCCGGAACAGCTCCTGCGTGACCCGGTAGTGGTTGGGTGTGGTGGTGCGGGTGAACAGGTCGTAGGACAGGCCCAGGCCGACGAGGTCGTCGACGATGAGCGCGTTGTTCTGGTCGACCAGCTCGCGGGGGGTCAGGCCCTCGGCCTCGGCTTCGATCGTGATCGGCGTGCCATGCTCGTCGGTGCCCGACACCATCAGCACGTCGTGGCCCGCCATGCGCGCCCAGCGCGCCCAGATGTCCGAGGGGACACCGAAGCCGGCCACGTGGCCGATGTGGCGGGGGCCGTTGGCGTAGGGCCAAGCCACCCCTGCGAAGAACGGTCGGGACATGAAGGGGCCTCCTGACGAGCCGATCCACCGTACCCGGCCCGCTGCTAAAGCCCGCCACGGGTTAGGCCCCGCAAGCGACTGGCCCGGATGGCGTCCCGAACGACGATGCCGTTATTATAACGGCGAGACGTTGGCGGCAGCTTGAGCAGCGCGGCGGCCCACACGGGCAGCGCGGCTGGGCCGCACACGGGCGGCGGCGGCACAACAGCGCGGCGGCCCCACACAGGCGGCGGCTCGGCGACGCAGGCGGGCATCCGGAAGCCGTTATGATAACGGTGCTCAGAGCGAACTCGGTCGGGTCGGGGGCCGGTCAGGCGGTGTCGAGCTCGTCGCCGAGGATCCACTCGGCGCGGCTCAGGGTGTCGCGCCCGGTGGCCAGGGCCTCGTGGTAGGCGTCGCGCAGGGCGAGCAGCAGGGCTCGGAGGCGCAGCTCGTCGGCGGGGGCGTGGTAGACGGCCGCCATGTACGGCTCCAGGGCCACGCAGCGGGCGCCGTGGGCCAGGCGGACGTCGTCGGCGTAGGAAGCCGCTCCCCGCGGGGCGTCGAGGTTGGTGCGCCGGTCGATCTCCACCAGCAGCACCGTGCGGGCGTCGTCGAGCTGGGCCATGCGGGCCAGCAGCCAGCGGTAGGCGTCGTCGAACGCGGCCCGGGCCGGCCGGGCGTCGTCGCCGCCCGCGGCGGTGGCGCGCAGGTCCTCGCCCGCCGCCACCAGGCGCTGCGACTCGGAGGCGAAGTCGGCCTCCCGCAGCGTGTCGCGGGCGTCGGCCAGGGCGGCCCGCACCACGTCGCGGTACACGGCGATCAGCTCGTCGTAGGCGGCGGCGTGCTCGGCGTGGACCTGCTCGGCGCGGCGGGCGATCGACCCGGGCTCGGTCTCGGGGTTGGGCGGGATGGCCACGTCGCACAGGACCGGGTCCCACTCGCCACCCTGGTAGCGGACCAGCCGGTCCCGATCGGCCTGCTGGCGCACGTCGAGGCCGTGGGCCACCAGCGGGTTGCGCAGCCAGCCGTCGTCCTCCCGCAGGTACCCGCGGTCCACCAGCTCGAGGAACAGGCGGATGGCGAAGGCGTCGTCGGACTCGTCCGGCCGCTGGCGCTTGGTGGCGTCGTCGAGCCAGAACACCGGATGGCCCGCGAACTCGAGCGCGATGTTGGCCGGCAGCCGCCCGGTGCCGTCGGGCGCGCCCACCGGTGGCCGGGGCAGCGGCGGGTAGCCGTAGGGCGTCATCAGGACCTGGTCCGGCCGCAGGCCGGCCCCCGCCGCGAACTCGTGGCGGATCTCCTGGTAGTCGTACACGTTCAGCAGGTCGCCGGGCCGGATGACCGGGCGGGTGGGCTCCATCATCATGAGGACCTCGCAGCGGCGGAGTCGCGGTAGCCGGAAGGCGTGACGAGCCGCTGGCCGTCGCGCCGGCTCCAGCCGGGGGTGGTGAGCGGGACGGCCAGGCCGGACGCGGTGACGCCCACGACCTTGCCGTCGGTCCCCACCCGCCGGCCGGTGATGGACGAGCCGGACCGGATGTCCGGGTGGTGAGCCGAGCGGGCGGGATCGGCGCCGTTGCCCGCGGCCACGACCGTCTCGACGTGGCGGGCATGGCGGCCGCCGACGTGCTCGTCGCCCAGGCCGGCCAGCTCGTCGGCGGTGGGCGCCCGCCCGTGGTGCCGGGGGATGACGCGAGGCAGCTGGCGGCGCCGGCCCGAGCCCTCCCGCGAGCAGGCGAACACCGCTCCGGCCAGGGGCTCGGCCGCCCGCTGGCCCGCGGCCAGGGCTCCGGCCACCACCCCGTCGAGCAGCGCCGCGGCCCGACGGCGGGGGCCCGAGCCGGACGGCAGGGCGGGCACCTCCGAGGGGTCGCCGCCCAGCGCGCCCCCTCCGTCCGGACCGTCCTCGCCCGCCCCGGTCCCGGCATCGGCGCCCGCGCCGGCCCCCGCGGCGCCGCCGGCCGCGGCCGCCCCGTCGGCACCCTCGTCCGCGGAACCCGCCCCCGCCGCGGCTCGGCGGGCGTGGCGGGCCAGGCGCCGGTCCTCCAGCTTGCGCCGCGTCGCGACCGCCGCTCCGGTGGCCGCCGCGGCCGCGCCGCGCACCGCCGACGAGCCCTGCACGCTCGCCCCCCGGGCCAGCCGGCCGGTCACGCCCATGGCGCCGCGCAGGCTGAACACGTTGCCCAGGCCGAGGTCCTTGAGC